>JBDTWG010000408.1:0-3419 GCA_040006855.1 Nitrospira sp. | reverse complement strand
TTCTGCTAGAAATCTTCGTCCTCGCTTCCCGTTATGCTCTCCTCAACCATCGAATAGGCCTTTTGCGGCAATGTGATGGCGTTGACCAGAATATCAAACGCCAATTGCGCCGTCCCCTTGACGCCCGTCATCAACGATTCCGTGGGCAGATAACGTAGCGCGGGATTGTTGGCCGGACCTTTCAGCTCGAAGACCGCGGTGTCGAATCCTTGCCGATCTCCGGCCAGCAGATGGCCGAACAATGGAATACGCTTCAGCATGGTCGAATAGGAGCCGAGCGGACTGGTGGCCAGCACCATGTCGAAGTCATCCGCCTGGATATCGTACCGGCCGGTCCCGCTGATCTTGAGGATGGGACTGTCGAGCAGGAACTCTTTCGCGTTGATCACGCCATTGTTGATGGAAAAGACCAATTTGAGCCGATTGAGCGGCAAGCCGTCCTTCTCGAGGTCGACCTGTCCTTGAAGCAGAGCCGGCAGATTCATGACCGATAGCAAGGTGGAAATGACCGGCACATTATAGATTCTTCCGTCCTCGACGACGATCTGAATCGGGCGACGGCTGGCTATGGCGCCCATCGAGAAACCCGCGCGCTCCACCTCGGCCTCCAATTTCCCGGAGGTCGTGAGCCACCCCGACAGAACGGGTTTCTCCTGGACGAGGGACAGCACCCGCTCAACAGGAATGCCGCTCGCGCGGAATGTGCTTCGAGCCTGTTCAATCCGCCAGCCAGCCGCACGGATTTTGACCTGACCCGCCACGTGTCCGTCGTTGGTGTCGCCGCTGATCCGCTCGACAGTGAGCAGCCCCTGGTTCCACACCACCCGGGACGAAAGGTCGGTGACTAAAAACTTCTCGTAGTAAACATGATCGGCAAACACAAACGCTTCCAACGAGCCCTCCGACCACCAGGCTGGACTAGCCTGCCGGTTTCGCATCGAGCGAGGTTTAGTCCGGCTGGACGGGGTGAAGGCAGCGACGTCGATTTGCGACGACTCCACGACCAGGCGAGCCTTCGGTGTGTCCGCCCAGCGGGCAATGGAGCCCGAAATTCGCAAGTCGCTCGCGCCCAGATGAAACGCCATGCGTGGAATCTGAATCCTGTCTTGATCGAAACGCAGCGTGACGAACGCCTCCTGAATGGGCTCTTGCAAGGCTTCCACGACGATCGTGCCCCGATCGAAGCGTACTTCTCCGGAAGCTTGCCAGGAGGCGCGATCCTTCACGCGGCCTTCCATGTGCAACGCCGCGTCAAGTGTTCCCGCGCGGATCGGCCCCAACGTCACTCCTTTCGGAAGTTTGTTGACGGAGATCGCGCCGGAGGACACGTTGGCCGCGAATTCCATGTCCTCTGAAAAATCGATCGTCCCGTCTCCGACGATCTTGATCGGGGGGAAATGTACCGCCAGCCGTGAAACCGCTAGGCGGTGGCGCTCGGACAACCGGCTATCAAACTCGATAGCGGCCGGGGCATACAATGGCTTGGTCAACCGGTTCGGTATGCGCAACGCGGCCTGCTCCAGGTCAACCTTACCCTTGAAGCGCGGGGATCCGACCGCGCCGGTGATGGCCGCTTGCATCTGGATCGTACCTTCCACCTCCGGCCTTAAGTCCCCGTCGGCACCCTCCGCCAACAACGATTGCACATCCGAGGCCTCCGCGCTCATATTCAGTTCCACATCGGTATAGGCCTTGCCCCCCACCAAGGTGACAGCCCCTCGAGCCTCGAACTTGGCAGGACCAAACCAACCGTCAAGATGCTCGAGTGCCACCACGGTCGGCTTGGCATTGATGCGCGCCTGCACTTGGTGTACCGGAACTGGAAACAGCGCGCTGCGAAAACCAACGTGATGCAGCGTGAGATCGACATCCACGAGCGCAAGCGGTTTTCCGCCGGCCGGCTGCCCGATTACATGGGCGACCATCTCGACATCGCCGGTCGCTTGCTCCACTTGTGCCAGCATGTCCCGCAAGAGCGGAAACTGGTCAATGCGCCGGACCGTCTCAATTAACCCCGCCACCGGAGCGGTCCCTAGAATTTTCACGTCGACGCGCGGATCACTCGGCCACTGCGTGATGACGAGATCTTCCCCGGTCAACCGGACGGGACCGAGTAGCGCGCGGAGACCAGTAATCCGCACCTGCGCCGCATCGTAGGCAATTCTCCCGGAGAGGGATTCTATCGAGGGATACTGAGGATCAAGCATGAACCGGCCGTTTCGAATCTCGATTAGGCCGCTGATGTTCGGCCGGGAGCCGGATGCTGCCTCCCCGGAAAGCGACATCGACTGGAGCGTGATCAATCCATCGACGCCATGCTCCGCCAATTGCGATCGCAGCTGCGTCGAAATCCAGGCAGAGGGAGTTTGGCTCAGCACCCGCGCCAACGTCACAGGCGGCGCAGACATCGTCGAAGCAAAGTGCGGATGCTCCGTTCCAAGACCGGTGATTGCCGCAGTCCCCTGCATAGAAATATCCGCCAGCTCGGCCCGCCACTCGTCGGCGATCAGATCAGAGCCCTCGGTTCCGGAAGACCATCGAAGATGCGCGGTGAGTTGCGCTGACCCGGCAAAACCATCTGACACCTGATCCAGGCTCGCCCAGGATGAAACAAGGTGTCGCAGATTGAGGTGGTGGAGCCGAAGATTTCCCTCGGCTTGCAATCCGTCCCCCTCCCGATTCTGCGTCAGCGAGCCGTCCCAGGTGAAGGCCGCACGATCTCCTTCTTGCGGAATCTCGCCGGAAATTTGCAGCCTGGCGTGGCGGCCCATCATCTCGCTCGACAGCGTGCCCTGCGTCAGCATGATCTGAATGGGAACGCGCGGGGTGAGGCCCGCCTCATCGATGATTGTGACCAATCCATCGACCACGAGCAGATTCCGCATCGCCTGCAACCATGCGAAGGGTGGAGGCGAATCGCCGGAAGGAGACACGTGCCGACTTCCGCCGAAAGACCAGGCTCCACTGGTCGACCGGCGGAGGGTCAGACGCGGCCGATCGATGACCAGATCCTTGCCGACGACTCGTCCGTCCAACAGCGGTAACCACTGCAGGGCGATCTCCAGACGGTCGGCCATGAACAGCGGTGTCGGTGAGTCGGGCTCGTGAGCCTGAGCCTGCAACAATTCCAGCCCGAGTGAGGGAAAGAGCCGGACATGCCATGCCTCGACCGATAGAGTGAGGCCCGTGCGCTGTTCGAAGTCTCGACTCAGCGCCGTCATCACCGCCGGACGATTGAGTATCCAAGGCAATGCCAGCACCCCCCCGATACACAGCATCGCCAGTACAAGAAGGATGAGCGTGAGGCGACCCTTGGGCTTCCTCATCGATGGAGCGGCTGTTGGTTGGTCCATGGCTCTGTCTTCCTCAGGTTCACTCTACGCAGCAGCGGCGGCGGACACAAGTCATGCAATTGCCCT
>JBDTWG010000407.1:0-3427 GCA_040006855.1 Nitrospira sp. | reverse complement strand
GTCATCGCGTCTCTCATCCTCATCTCTCAACCATTCGTGCCCTGATCGTGTTATAGCTATGCCCTCTTGCGCTCCATGTATTCTGTAATCCGTTGCACGCCTATCTCATCCCGAGGAACCTATGACGAGTCATCGCACCGATCTCAGAAGTATCGCCCGGCGCGCCATGATCGAACGCGGCCTGTTGCCGGACTTTTCCCCTGCGGCAATGGCCGAGCTGGCCCGCATCCAGACCTCCGCAACCGACCTGTCTCCTCAGGTGCGTGACCTGACACAACTGCTGTGGGCTTCGATCGACAATGATGATTCTTGCGACCTCGACCAGCTCACGGTCGCCACGCCACGTACCGATCGGTCTGTGACCATCCTAGTCGCGATTGCCGATGTAGATGCGTTGGTCGCCAAGGATTCCGCCTTGGATGCGCACGCACGACACAATACGACATCGGTCTACACGTCCGGCGATATCTTCCCCATGCTCCCGGAGAAGCTTTCGACTGATCTGACGTCCCTCAGCGAAGGGCAGGACCGTCTCGCCGTCGTGGTGGAGTTCGTCGTCGCGGAGGATGGCGCAGTCCTCGGGTCCTCGCTCTTTCGAGCGCTTGTCCACAACCATGCGAAGCTGGCCTACAACAGCCTGGCCGCCTGGCTCACAGGAACATCGCCGGTGCCGGAGCGAGTGACTGCCGTATCCGGTCTCGATGCACAACTCCGCCTGCAGGACCATGTCGCGCAGCGGCTCAAGACTCGGCGACATCAAGAGGGCGCCTTGAGTCTTGAAACGATTGAACCACGGGCTGTCTTTGAAGGCGACGTGCTGACGGCTCTCAAGGTCGAGCGGAAGAATCGCGCGAAGGAATTGATCGAGGATTTTATGATTGCGGCCAATCAGGCGACCGCGGCCTATCTGAAGAGCCACGGCGTGCCTTCATTTCGTCGCATCCTGCGCTCACCTGATCGATGGCAGCGGATCGTTGAAATGGCCGCACGCTGGGGCGAGGTTTTACCGGCTGAGCCGAACGCGCGGGCGCTCGAAGCCTTTCTCGTCACACGTCGGAAAGCCGACCCGCTCCGATTTCCGGATCTCTCCTTGGCGATTGTGAAACTCATCGGCCGAGGCGAGTACGTACTCGATCAGTCGACGGACGGCGCGCCTGAACATTTCGGTCTGGCGGTGAAGGGCTATACCCATTCCACGGCTCCTAACCGGCGTTTTCCTGATCTCATCACTCAACGCCTCACCAAGGCGGCGTTGGCCGGCACGCCCCTACCCTATCGTCCGGACGAACTGGAGTATCTCGCGGGACACTGCACGGAGAAGGAAGACGATGCGGAACGGGTCGAACGACAAATGAGGAAATCTGCCGCGGCGCTGTTGTTGGAACCCCGGATTGGAGAACGATTCGACGCCATTGTCACCGGCGCGTCGGACAAGGGCACGTGGGTAAGGCTCTTGGAACCTCCGGTCGAAGGGAAACTGGGAGCCGGCAATGGCCTCGATGTGGGAGACACGGTGCGGGTGGAACTTGCAAGTACGAATGTCGAACGCGGGTTCATCGATTTCGCGAGAGTTGCGTCGTGAGGAAGCAACATGAACCCGCTTCCGAAAGCATTGCGCGGCGCGAGACGCTATGTTCTTAAGACCAATGGTCAGGCCTTTTTTGGCTCAAGATCCGCCTGATAAGCGCCGAGACGGTATCTGGCAAACTATCCCTATGGAGCGAACATGCTGACAGCAATCGGCGATGTCATGCGGCGCGTCTACGAGCGCGGCTGGATTACGACACGAGACGGAAACATCAGCATGCGGAAGCGCGAGGGGAAGTATCTCTACATCACCCCTTCCGGTTGGCGCAAGACGATCGTGCACCCGGAACATGTCGTGCGGATCGAGGTGGTGAGGGATCCGGTGACGGGCCATCTGATTCCCAACGTCCATGAAGGTCAGCAGCCATCCGGCGAACTGTGGATGCATTGGAACCTGCAGCGCGACACGAAAAAAACGCGCACCGTCGTGCATGTGCACGCCACCCACATCGTGGCCGCGATGTATGCGGGGATTGACCTGCAAGCGATCAGCGCCGAGTTTCCTGAGATCTCACGCTATACCCGGGTGGGACCGACAGTCCCGGCGGTGCCGGCCTTATCACGCGAGCTGGCGGACGTGACTGCGGAATGTTTTGGACTCGAAGCGGACGGCACGCTGGCCTTCGACATCGTCGGCCAAGCCAACCATGGAGTCTGCGCGGTCGCGACCGACCCCTGGGCCGCCTACGAGCATGTCGAGCGCCTCGACCACATTTGCGAAATTGTCCTGAAGAGCGGAGTGATCAAGCCTGTGCCTGCGAAGACGCCTACGCGGATCAAGTAAGTTCGCGCATGTCACGACTCAGACCTCCGATGCCCGTCCGGGCATCGGAGGTTTTGGGACACACCTGAACTACCTCATCCAGTCCTCCGCTCCCGCACCGCAATGCTGAACCTTTCCTGGAATTCCCGCCCCGACTTTGTACTATACTGCCCTCATGGCTCCGCCTGCAGACCTGTCCTTCGCCGAGTCCCTCACCAGTGCACAACGCGCGAACTTCTATGAACGTCACAAGCCCCTCGCCGTGGGGATGATCATCGCGGTATTCTTCCTACCCTTCGTTGGACTCTTTGCCGGCGGCTTGCTCGGGGTAGTGGCCGGTGTGATCATCTCCATCTTGGCCTACTACCTCGCGCCCTTTGTGGCCCAGAAATTGTCGTGAGCAGCACCGAACCTGGTGGTGCCCGTTTTTCCTCAACCCCCACAGACCGAAGGAGCTTCCTCGATGCTGACGCTCTGGCCCATTTTTGTGACCGTCCTCCTGGCTGAGCTGGGAGATAAGACCCAACTCGCCACACTCTTGTTTGCGGCCGATCCGCGGGTCAGCAAGCTCGGCGTGTTTGCCGCTTCATCTGCGGCGCTGGTGCTCTCCAGTCTCATTGCCGTCCTGCTGGGCGCGCAGCTTTCTCAGTACGTCTCGCCGCGGATGCTGAAACTCATGGCGGGCATCGGATTCGTCGCCATCGGCATCTGGGTCCTGTATGATGTTCGGTCAAGCTAGGACCGGCCGTCACCGACACCAATCCGTTCCAAGCCGCTCGTCCAACTGCCTCTCACACCCTTCCTTGACTGGCTCTAGAGCAGCTCGTATGCTGAACTCATAGGTCCGCCTCTCTTAGCTTCGCTCTTGTGGGAGAGACACTTCGATGCCTGTCCCGAGACGTCATTCCCGGCTGTCAGTCTTCCATCTCAGCATCGCAACGATTGCGTTTCTCACCGCTCTGTTCGGAGGCCCCGCTGCCGCGCGAGCTGACTCGTTCCTGCTACTCGCTACGTATGACGGAGTCATTACCCCCGTCTCCGCCGAATACTTTCACGATGCGCTCCAGTCTGCTCAAG
>JBDTWG010000406.1:0-3430 GCA_040006855.1 Nitrospira sp. | reverse complement strand
CGCCAGCTACAGGCCGTGAATGCTGGGGAGGGTCTTTCGCCCTGGGTGTTTCTTTCTCCTGAAGGGCTGCGCTGGGATGAACGTAACTTAACGAGAGGGTTTTATCGTTGCCTTGATCAGGCAGGGCTTCGACAGGTCCGCCTCCACGATCTGAGACACACCTATGCTTCATTAATGGCTGAAGCCAGTGCTCCGCCCAAGTATGTCCAAAAACAACCGGACATTCGTCCTTCCAGGTGACGATGGATATCTATTCGCATCTGTTTCCGGACGGAAATCGAGAATGGGTCGCCAAGCTGGATACCCCAGTTGCAAGCGCGAGTTTAGTGGTGGAATCCGCAACCCAAGCACAACCTACGGCGGTAGCGGTTGGGATGGAGGAAGCTAACTAATCGATTTATTTGGTGGATGAAGCGGATTAGTACTTATTTGGGCCCGAAAATCACGGTTGCGCTGCGGTCGACTCAGGCGGCGGCGTGATACGGCTGCAGGTGGACAAAACTAAGGTGTGTTATGGGAACCGAGGTAAGTAGATTAAAGAACGTCAGGGGTTGTCCCGTAGCTCTTCTAGGCTGTAGGTGGATGAGATGACGCGTAAGATCTTCTCTAGAACGGTGGTGCCATTGAGTCCAGCAATGGCCGCGAGCGATTCAGCGTGGGTGGACATCTGTGCGTATCCGAAGCAGAAGGAGTGCCCATTCGTGTCCACAATCAGCCGAGACCACAGGACGGTACCGAACGGAGCAAACAGTTGCTTCAACCCTTCCACGCTACACGAGATATGCAGCCCCTCAATGAACAGCATCTTACTCTTATTTGTTTGGGGAGACATGATGAACTCACCCCTCCATGGTATCGCTACAGGTTGAGAGAGTGAGAGAACAGCCTAAGACTGTATGGCCACTGAGTTGATTCACCGCCTGTTTGGCAAGTGAACCCGACTCCAATTCCACATAGGCGAACGCTGGAGCATTGCTGTCGATGACGAACCGACACCACACCACCTTCCCAATAGGAGTGAAGAGCAGCTTGACCAACTCCACTGTACCCTCAGTACCCAGTCCACGCACCATGACGACACACGCGTCGTTGGCGGCACGATGCTCGCCCCACCTCAACGCATGGGTAGCAGAGGCTCTCTGTACAGACATATACAGCATGTCACGATCGACTGGCTTAACCAGAACATCATAGGCACCAGCCAGTAAGTAAGTTCGTGACGCATGCACCTCAGAAAGCTCGGCTAACAAGAGCACAGGAGTTCGCGGCTGGAGTCGTGTGGCTTCACGAAGAATCGCGTGACCGTCAATCTGTGGCGTGATCACCGGGGTGATGATGACCATGTAGTCCATCGTGCGGATGTGATTCTGCGCCGATTCGGTTGTAGGACTGGACTCCACCGTCGTGCCTGGTAATGCCGTTCCGCAGACGCGGATCATCGGGTGAAGTAGTGGCTCATTCTCGACAATGAGAATGCGTCGACCCTTCATGTACCTTCCAATCCGCGAACGCTTCGTGTCGCACTGCCTTTGTCATTCCCGCGTACCATAAGAATTCCTTTATGGAATCAGCCTTAGTATGGCGAGCACCTGCCCGGTCGAGTCCCCTAAACGATGATTCGAGACAACCAATCACGGATGGATAGTTGGCCCTTGGAAGGAACGAGTGTACCGTGAGAGACGTAGGCTGGCTGGTCAATATTGATCAGTTTGAAAGAAAGCGAAGAAGATTGGTCGAGCTTCTCCGGCGGCGGGAACCCGGAGCAAGACTTATTTTGGGCCCAAAATCAGGGTTCCCCTGCGGCATCGGACGGCGGCATGAATCTCATAATGCGCATGCCGGTGGGAATATCGCAGTGTGTTACGGAAAATGGACGCGCGCCGCCTATTTCCTAGACTCCTGGCAAGCCTTCAACCGCCTTCACGAGGCAGATGCCGCTTAATTGCTTCGTGAATCTTTCTTGCCATCGGTTCGTCTCCGGTCACACCTACCCGAACCGTCAGCTTGGTTCGACCCTCCGCAATGGACTTCATATCGATCCAGACGTTCGTTCCATCGGCGAATTCCGATTTCATATGAGCCGTCAGCTTGTCAGATCGATCTTCGGATAGCTTTAAGTCTAAATCCTTCATTGCTTGAGTTGCCGCCTCATGGACTACTGGGACCTCGTGATTCAGCTCGTCAGTCAATTGGCCGAGAACATACGCCGCACCGGCCGCGCCTCCGGCCGCGCCAACAGCGAGCGCCAAGCATCCCGAGCATGTAAGGACGACCATTGCGCAAGCCGTCATAGCGACAACTCGCCCCGAGTAATATAGCTGCCATCGTTTCATCGTGAATGAGTCCATCGCAACCCTCCAAGGAATGCTAGTAATCGGTCGTGCTGTTCATGACAGTAAGAGAGGAACTTGGGCTTCACCACTGGTAAACTGCCTAGCGACTTCCTGGGTCAGTCCCCAGCTGACAGATGGCGGTATTGCTTGTACTTATGATTGCGGGGCTGCTAAGGGTTGCCCGCCTGAATGTTGGTCCTCTCACCAACTGCGGCCCCTTTTTAGACTAGCGTTGAAGCGAGGCGGACGTTAATTGAGGTGACCCGGATTGAATATTATTTCGGGCCAAAAATCCGAGTGCCATTGATAGCTCCCAAGCGTTGCGTCTAACGCATCACGGCAGTAAGAGCATCATAGGCAGCGCAGGAGGCAGTCCACCGAATTCACGCCGACCCGGTCAACTTTGCCTTGATCCAGGTGAGATATCGGGACCACAGCGGCTCGACGGAGACTCGAGGCCCGCTGTTCGGACAAGCCGAGGAGTTGCTGGTGCCGGACAATGGTTGGTCAGGTGCCTGCGCGTGAACGTGGAAGTTACGGAGAGGCATTTGGCATCCGGGACAAAACCCACCTTGAATGGCCGCGTCCCAGTCTCGGTCGGTCTCCGAGATTTGACGGATACAGGAAGGACACGTATAGGTCCGCATTCATCCTCAAAAGCGATCGAAGGTGAGTGAGTTGCGGTCGCTGGTCGAGTCGAAGCTCTAGTCTACCTGGGGTATTCTTCGGAAAGCGATGGATATTCTCTGGACCCTGAAACGTACATCACGCAGGGGTCGTCGTAGAAATCCTTGGCGATTCGTCAGTTAGGGTCCAGCTCCGGGATAGCCACTGCGTTGTATGCAAACGACATCAATTATCACTGTGTGCTATGGCATGACCGACATGCGAAGATGCTGGACGTTTATTGGTCATTGATTCACGGAGCTCCGCAGCGCTCCTAGTCAGAGCCGGAACCCACGAAACATGAGCAACATCATCATCGCTGAAGTCGTAAGCTTCCCCGTCAAGGAGACAGTGTCAACGGAGAACTTCCGACCGATTGGTGAGCCCTGAACTCGGACGGAGGCATCCCGTCCAACGTGTCATGGGGCCGC
>JBDTWG010000405.1:0-3463 GCA_040006855.1 Nitrospira sp. | reverse complement strand
TTACCCTCGTTGAGGAAGATGCCCTGAAACGGCATGATGACCACCACGCGGGCCGTCTGTCGTTTCCCCCACACGCCTTCCAATGTTTCAAGCGCTTCGACCCGCACGTCCATCTTATAGTTCTTCTTGTCGTGATGCACCGTCATTGTCAGCGACGCCCCCGGAACAAATGGCAAGACTTTCCGCACATAATACAGGCACGACATGGCATCCTGCGCATCGGCAGGGATCGACAGTTCGTCGATTCTTCCATCTTTCACGGCTGTCACCAAGCCCTCGCTGTGCCGAAAGGTATAGTCAAAATCGTTGAACCGCTTTCCTTCCCGACGAGCAAAGGTCATGTGCCTGGGCAAAAACGATTCAAGGTCGATAACGGACACTCCGCGATTGTCGACTGGATAGAATTTGGTCACGACAGGGCTTGATCGAGCGGTCATCCCAAGCGTGAGCTGCGGTCGACCACTCTCGCCCTGGCTCTCCTGGACGACCATGGTTGCAATCCCGGCGCGCATGCCCAGCCACGTCAGATCATACGAGAGTCGTTCGCCGATCAAAAATGGGAGCGAAGGAGAGGCAGCGACCGGCGGATCCAGCGTGGTTTCCGAACGCGACATGTCTGGAGGAAAGGCGCCCATCAGGCACGTGGTCACCAGGAGCATGATTGAACGGAGGGAGCCGCGTGAGGGCGATTTCCTACGTCGACAGGACACGGCGAGCCTGCGCAAGTTCCGTTTCGATCGTAGCGCGAATGACATCCAATCGGGCCGGCGACGGTGCCTCAAAACGTAACACGAGGGCGGGCTGAGTGTTGGAGGCTCGAATCAGGCCCCATCCATCCTCGAAAATCGCGCGGACTCCGTCGATCGTGACCAATTCGCGCAACCGCAGAGTCGAGGCGCCGACCGGTTGCCGGGCGTCCAAATAGGCGGTGAGTTGCGCTTTAACCTGATCGACCAGTTGAAACTTCAGCTGGTCCGGGCAATCGACACGAATCTCCGGTGTGACTGTCGTCTGCGGAAGATCGGCGACCAGGCTCGAGAGCGACTGTTTGGTCTTGGCGAGAATTTCAACCAGCCGGCAGGACGCATAGATGGCATCATCGAAGCCGAAATAGCGATCGGCAAAAAACATGTGGCCGGACATTTCCCCCGCCAGGACAGCCGACTCGGCTTTCAGCTTCGCCTTCATCAAAGAATGTCCGGTCTTCCACATGATCGGACGCCCGCCCTTGGCGGCAATGTCGTCATACAAACATTGTGAGGCCTTGACCTCGGAAATAAACGTGGTGCCCGGGCTCCGGGCAAGGATGTCCCGCGCGTAGACAATCATCAATCGATCACCCCACAGGATCTCTCCCCGCTCATCGATTGCGCCGATCCGATCTGCATCTCCATCATAGCCGATGCCGACATCCGCCTTCTGTTCCTTCACGGTCGCGATCAAATCTTGAAGGTTTTCTACCACCGTCGGATCGGGGTGATGGTTGGGGAATCGTCCATCCAGCTCATCATACAGCCCCGTCACGCGACAGCCCATTTGTTCTAAGGCTTGCTTGGCCACGAGCGACGCCGCACCGTTCCCGCAATCGATCACCACATGCAGATGGTTCGCGCACACGCCAGAAAAGTCTGCTTTGAGATGCGCCAAATAGTCCGGAATGATCGCATGGGAGGACAGGTGCCCTGAACCGGAGATGAAGCGACCGGCTTCCATGACTCGCCGCAGCCGCTGAATATCCTCGCCGTGAATGGCTTCTTTCTCGATGCAGATTTTGAATCCATTGTACTCGGCAGCATTGTGGCTGCCCGTAATCATAATCCCGCCTTGCACCGGTAAGGTAAACAACGAAAAATAGAGGAGCGGCGAGGCACAGAGCCCCAGGTCGACCACGTCCAATCCGCCGGCCAGCAATCCGCTGAGCAACGCCCGCAGTAAACCAGGTGAGCTGAGCCGCCCATCCCGCCCGACCGTGATCCTCGCGACGCCCTGCTCGCGTGCCATGGTCGCATAAGCGCGCCCCACCTGCTCGGCAATCTCTTCCGTGAGTTCTTCTCCAACAATACCTCTGAGGTCATATTCGCGAAACAGCGCCATCTCGATCTCCTAACCAACTGCGGAAAAACACAGGTTTCGCTCAACCAGCCAGCAGCTTCAGCAGAGTGCAGCGCCAGAATAGCTTGCAGGAAGCTCAAACAGGCTGTCCAGCGCGGCCGCACCCAGCAAAGAGGCTACGCGTCACATTCTTACCCACCCCACGCCTGTCGAGACAGACTCTCTTCCCATGGCGGTACGTGGAGTCCGGGAGCGCCGCGAGTACAATACAGGAGGCCTATTGCAAAATCCTTCTAACGTCCCCGACTCAGCCGCCCATAATCGTCCTGAAAGCGCACAATGTCGTCCTCTCCGAGATAGGGACCGTTCTGCACTTCGATAATATGCAGGGTCTCCGTGCCGAGATTTTCGAGTCGATGCGGCGTTTCAATCGGGATCGCGGTGCTTTCTCCCACCCGAAGGTCCAGCAGTTCTTCTCCCCTGGTCACCCGGGCCGTTCCTGTAATGACGACCCAGTGTTCGCTGCGTTTATGATGCAATTGCAGCGAGAGCCGTCCTCCGGGATTCACCGTCACACGCTTGACCTTATACCCAGGCCCTTCTTCCAACACCGTATAGGATCCCCACGGCCTGAATACCGTCAAGTGTTCCAGATGCTCTGGAGCGCCCTGTTTCTTTAAAATCTCGACCATCTTCTTCACGTCCTGCGATCGAGACTTAGGACAGACCAAGGTGGCGTCCGGTGTATCCACGACCACCATATCCGTGAGCCCGATCGTGGCCACCACCCGGCGATCGGCGTACAGGACGGAATTGGTGCTGTCCAAATCGATGACCCGACCGCTGACCACGTTGCCGGCCTTGTCTCGCCGAGACACTTCCTCGAGGCTGCTCCAATTGCCGACATCCGACCAACCGAACGCCACAGGAATCATCGCCGCCTTCGCCGACTGCTCCATGATCCCGTTATCAATCGATACCGAGGGCACCTTTTTATAGGCCGCCTCGATGAGGTGCGGCTCGGCGCCCGACGTCATCAGGGCCTGAACCCGCTGCATGGCCTTGGCCAGCAACGGCTGGTGCCGGCGGATTTCCTCTAAAATGGTCGCCGCCTTCCACAAAAACATGCCGCTATTCCAGAAGTAGTTCCCGTTCTTGAGGTACTGCGCCGCTTTGATCCGATCAGGTTTCTCAACGAATCGCGCGACGGCGTGGCCCGTCAGCCGCCCTTTTTTGGCCAGGGAGGTTCGTCGATTCGGTTGAATGTAGCCATACCCGGTCTCTGGCCTCGTCGGTTTGATTCCAAACGTCACGAGATGTCCCTGATCGGCCAGTTGCATACCCAAAGCCACCGCCCCTTGGAACGCCTTCTCGCCCGTCACCACATGATCGGCCGGCAAGACCAGCATCA
>JBDTWG010000404.1:0-3465 GCA_040006855.1 Nitrospira sp. | reverse complement strand
CGACGCCGGATGTCGTGGCGCCGACTACACAATAGAGGGACTGTCATCCTGTGGCAAGAGGCCCGCGTCCCGCAGACACTCGTCCGCCCAGGCCCGGATATCGTGGGTGGCCAAATAGCCGCGCATCCGGCGCATTCGGTCCCGGCGTTCCTCCATGGGCATCTCAAGTGCCTGACGGATCGAATCGGCCACGCCTTCCAGGTCGTAGGGATTGATGACCAGGGCGTCGGTGAGTTCTTCCGCCGCGCCGGCCATGTGGCTCACAAGCAACACGCCCTTCTCTTCGACCTGGCACGAGACATATTCCTTCGCGACCAGATTCATCCCATCATAGACGGAACTCACCAAGGCCAAGTCCGCCATCCGGTAATAGGCGGCCAGGGTGTCGATTCCGATGCGCCCTTCCCGAAACTCAATCGGTCGCCAGCGCGACGCGTCCCGGCTGCCGGGACGCGAGATGCTGCCGTAGCGCACATTGATATCGTTGGCAGTCTCACGGATGATTTCCCGATAGCGCCGATAGGTTTCGACATCGCCCCGGGTCGGAACCGCAATCTGGATGAAGGTAAATTTGCCGCGATAATGGGGGTACTGCTGAAAAAACGCATCGATCGCCCAGAATCGTTTGAGGAGTCCCTTGGTGTAGTCGAGGCGGTCGACCCCGAGCCCGATGCGGGTTTGGGACTGACACACATGCAGGTTGCGCAGGACCTCCGTCGCTCGTTCGACTGACGGGGATTGCGCCCGTTCAGACCAGGAGTGAAAACCGACACTGATCGGCCTGGCTACAAGACGAGTGGTATGACCCTTATACTCGATGTGGTGGTCATCGGCTTGCACGTCGCTACCCAAAAAATCTTTCGCGCATTCGACGAAACTATGGAGAAACGTGCGCGTTTGGAACATCACGAAGTCCCCGGCCAGCAGGGACTCGATCAGTTCGCGACGTTCAGGCAGGATGCGAAAGGCATCGGGACCGGGCCAGGGCGTGTGCCAGAAGGTCGCGATCGGCTGCTGGGGAAGCGACGCTTTGATGAGGCCTGGGAGCAGGGCCAAGTGAAAGTCGTGGATCCAGACGAAGCCGGGTTTCACCCGCAACTCGTCTAGCACGGCTTCCGCAAAGCGCGCGTTCATGGCCTGGTAGGCATGCCAGAAACTTTTTCGATAGGCGACTCGGTCCAACGTGAGGTGGCACAGGGGCCACAGCACTTGATTGGCATACCCTTGATAGCCGCCCTTCACCTCAGTGGGTTCCAGCCATACCCGGCGCAGACGGTAGGTCGGGGAGTCAGGTGGCACTTCGACGGCCATGGTCTGGTCCACGACGTCGCGATCCGCTTTGCCGCTGCCCCAAGCGATCCAGGTGCCGCCTAAACGACGCATCACCGGATCAAGCGCCGAGATCAGGCCCCCGGATGTTTTTTCCCAGATCAGGTGATTCTTGACGAGGCGATGTTCGTAAGGTTCGCGATTCGAGACGACAATCAGACGAGATAGGGACAACTCGTCCTGCGACTGAAGTTCCTCAAGGGGAGCGTGAGACGCGTTCATACGTATCCAGATTCCTCTGTGGTCAGTAGTGAACCGGTGCGTAAGATCTTAAATTGAAAATAAGAGCCTTTCAGGTTGGTGTCAAGCGACGGGTCGACAGTCGTGCCGCCTGAAATGTATTGCGCAATGTTGCGCCTGGCGAATCCTTCTTCGCGAACGGCGAGGAACTCACCATGCCTCATGAACAACAACGACAAGCGTTCAGCGGTCGCGAAGGGGTTGGTCTTGGGCGCGTGGTTTTCGATGGCTGCCCGCCACCATGCGGAACTCGAAGAGGCGGCATTCGATCGCCCCGTTGAAAAGGGGGACACGCCGGGAAGGGGCCAAGCGTAAGAGACCGGGAAGTTTCAGGTCGGCAGTAAAGATATGAACGGTCCAGCCGGAGTAGCACTTCTTCAACTGATCGCCGAACTGCGGATAGAACGTACGGAGCGCCTCGGTGTCCCCCATGCGATGGCCGTACGGAGGATTGGTGATGAGAATACCGGTTTCGGCCGGGGCAGGGAGTTCCAGCACGTCTCCCTGATGGAGGGTGACAGCCTCGACGATACCGGCGATGGTGAGATTCGCTCCTATGGAGGTGAGTGCCTGGGCGCTGAGATCGGCGGCATGGATCAAGCCCGGCTTGGGCGGGATTTCCGCGGCTTTGAGTTCGGTCCGCAGCTCTCTCAATGTGCCAGCCTCAAACGACAGCAGTTTTTCAAAAGCAAATTGCCGGCCGAATCCCGGCGCCACCCGGCGGGCCATCAAGGCGGCTTCGATGACAAATGTCCCGCTGCCGCACATGGGATCGAACAGCACCGTCTCAGGCGTCCACTTCGCGAGACGCAAAATGCCGGCCGCGAGGTTCTCCCGGATCGGCGCTTCGCCTGCCGACTTCCGCCAGCCGCGTTTGAAGAGCGGGTCACCGGAGGTATCCAGGTAAAGGGTGCAGGTCGTTTGATCCAAAAAGACGGCGATGAGGATGTCCGGCGCATGGGTATCGACAATCGGGCGCTTGCCCCTGGCATATTGAAACCGATCGCAAACGGCATCCTTCACCCGCAGGGTCACAAAGTCCAAACTCTTCAGGGGGCAGTGGTGGGCGCTCACCTTCACCTTGATGGTGTGTTGCGGGGTAAACCAATCCTGCCAGCGAACCGCGTTGGCCGCGTCATACACGTCATGCTCGTCGCGATAGGGCGCTTCGGCAATGCGCAGGAGAATGCGGCTCGCGATGCGGCTCTGCAAATTCACGCGATAGCAGAAGGCGAGTGTGCCGCGAAAGGCGACACCCCCGGCCGTCGGCTCGATATCGGAGGCGCCCAAATCTTTCAGTTCATCGGCAAGGACGGCCTCCAGCCCGCGGGGGCAAGGTGCAAAGAAGGCGTGGTTTATGCTATCCATTCTTTTCGCGGTGTGATCAGGAGTTGTCATGAAGTTTTGCTCTGAATGTGGGGCCGGGTTGTCGTCAAAAATTCCCCCCGGCGATAACTTGCCGCGATTTGTGTGCGATACCTGTCAGGCCATCCATTACATCAATCCGAAAATCGTCGCTGGTTGCATTCCCGAGTGGGAAGACAAAATCCTGCTCTGCCGGCGGGCCATCGAACCTCGCCTCGGCCATTGGACCTTTCCCGCGGGCTTTATGGAAGTCGGGGAGAGCACGGAGCAGGCCGCGATTCGCGAAACCATGGAAGAAGCCCATGCCGACGTGGAGATCACGTCGCTGTATGCAGTGCTGAGCTTGCCTCGCATCAGCCAGGTTCATATGGTCTTCCGCGGGACGATGCGCACCCCAGACTTCAAACCCGGCACCGAGAGCCTCGACGTGCAATTGTTTGCCTTGAGCGACATTCCCTGGGACGACCTGGCCTTTCCCGTGATCCACGATGCGCTCGAACGCTACGTTGCGGATGTAGCCCGCGGCACCTT
>JBDTWG010000403.1:0-3467 GCA_040006855.1 Nitrospira sp. | reverse complement strand
CGCAGCCTGCCTGTCCTGGGTCACCTGATCCATGAAGGCCGCAAAATGGGCCGGCAATCCATCCGCGCCATAGAGCACTGCGAGATCTTTCAGTAGTTCCGTCAGGGTCGCCACGAGTTGTTCTTCTTCTCGTTTGACCTGGCCTCGTAGGCGGTGCGCTTCGAGGGCGCGCTGCAGCGAAAGAAGCAACGTACTCTCACCGATCGGTCTCACCACGACATCGTACGCCCCCGCCTCCATCGCCTGCCTGATGCCATCCTGATCGTCTTTTTCGAGGATCAGCAACAGCGGCGTCTGCGGGTGAAGCTTGCGCACGGCCCGCACGAAGGCGACACCCTCGATACCCGGTTGGTGTCCATCACAGAGGATGGCGTCGTATTCATGGGCTCGGATACGCTCGAGCGAGGCCAACGCAGATTCTGCGGTCTCGACCTGCACATCAGGCAATCGGAGGCGTAACGTCGACGCCAGCGTACTGAGGTGAATGGGGTCGTCGTCGATGATCAGCAAGGAAGAAGTCGGCGCCGTCATGTTCCCAACATACCCAGTTTGCGACGGATGGGCAAACGGTTCTTGCCAACCCCCATTGGGTCCGCCGTGAGGTCTCATTGTATGATACGTTGTTCGGAGTTTGTCGCGGCAGTGATTTCGGGCGCGCCCACCCAACCGTGGAGACTGGCTACGTATGAGAATCTGGCCCGGACGTCCTTACCCACTCGGTTCTACCTGGGATGGCGAAGGGGTGAACTTCGCCCTCTTTTCTGAAAATGCCACGGCAGTGGAACTCTGCCTCTTCGACGGTGCCGATGCCGCAGAGGAATCGCACCGGATCATGATCGAGGAATGCACCGATTATGTCTGGCATGTCTATCTGCCGGAGGTCAGGCCGGGGCAGCATTACGGCTACCGCATTCATGGTCCCTACGAGCCGGAAGCCGGGCATCGTTTCAATCCTGCCAAGCTCCTGCTGGATCCCTATGCGAAGGCGATCGCCGGCGGGATCGATTGGTCCGAATCGCTCTACGGATACAACATAGGCGACCCGCAGGCTGATCTCTCCCGCAACGACGAAGACAACGCCAGGCACATGCCCAAATGCGTGGTGATCGATCAGGCCTTCACCTGGGGCGGAGATCAATTACTGCGGACACGGTGGGATCGGACGGTGATCTACGAACTGCATGTGAAGGGCTTTACGGCCAGGCATCAGGACATCCCTCAGAATCTGCGCGGCACCTATGCCGGACTCGCGACGCCGGCCGTGATCGAGCACCTGCAGAATCTCGGCGTCACGGCCGTCGAGTTGCTGCCGGTGCACCATTTCATCCGCGACAAACACTTGGTCGACCGTGGGCTCACCAATTATTGGGGCTATAACTCCATCGGGTTTTTTGCGCCCGACAGCCAATACGCCACCACCTCGGCTCGCGCGCATCAGGTATGGGAATTCAAGACGATGGTGAAGGCGTTCCACAGCGCCGGCATCGAGGTCATTCTCGACGTGGTCTACAACCACACGGGAGAAGGCAGTCACCTCGGCCCGACCTTGTCGTTTCGCGGTATCGACAATGCGTCGTACTACCGGCTGATGCCGGACCAGCCGCGTTATTACCTGGACTATACCGGCTGCGGCAATACGCTGAACGTCCGCCACCCTCGGGTGCTGCAACTCATCATGGACAGCTTGCGGTACTGGGTGCTGGAGATGCACGTGGATGGGTTTCGGTTCGACCTGGCTTCTACCCTCGCCAGGGAACTGCACGACGTAGACCGGCTAAGCGCATTCTTCGACATCATCCATCAGGACCCGGTGCTCTCGCAGGTCAAGCTGATCGCCGAGCCATGGGATCTCGGTGAAGGCGGCTACCAGGTCGGCAATTTTCCCGCCGGGTGGGCCGAGTGGAACGGTCGGTACCGAGACGCGATCCGGCGCTACTGGAAAGGCGACGGCGGCCAAGTGGCGGAGCTGGCCTATCGACTCTCCGGCAGCAACGATCTCTATGAAGGCGGCGGGCGGCGGCCCCATGCCAGCATCAATTTCGTCACGGCACATGATGGCTTCACCCTGCACGACCTGGTCTCCTACGACCAGAAGCACAACGAGGCCAACGGGGAGGAGAACCATGACGGCACCGATGACAATCTGAGTTGGAATTGTGGGGTGGAGGGACCCACGACGAGACCATCTGTCGTGGAGCTCCGTGAACGGCAGCAGCGCAACATGCTGGCCTCCCTGCTCTTGTCACAGGGCGTGCCGATGATTTGCGGCGGCGACGAGATGGGGCGAACGCAACGCGGTAACAACAACGCCTATTGCCAGGACAGTGACATCAGTTGGATCGATTGGAAACTGAACAAACATCAGCAGGGGCTGGTCGCCTTCACCAAGAGTCTCATACAGCTGCGACAGCAGCATCCCGTGTTCCGGCGCCGCCGATTTTTTCAGGGCCGCCGCATCCGTGGCGCGGAGGTCAAGGACATCTCCTGGCTTCGTCCGGATGGCAAGGAAATGACGGATGACGATTGGGCTCTCGGTTATGTGCGTTGCCTGGGCGTCCGGCTGGCCGGCCATGCGATCGAGGAGAAGGACTCGAAGGGAAAACCGGTGCTGGACGAAACGTTCCTGGTCCTGCTCAATGCGCATCACGAGCCGCGGCCGTTTACCTTGCCCGCCCACAAACCCGGCGTGCGATGGCAACCGGTGCTGGACACCGCCGTCTCCAAGGGGCACGAAAAGACGGTCACCCTCTTGAAAGGCGGCCTGCAGTACGACCTCGATGCCCGATCCCTCGCCCTGCTCCGACTGCACGAAAAACCCTGAGGGAAGGTTCGCCCTACACGCTCCCACTTGATGCGTCAGCCGATGCTGGCCGTCTGACTGTCCGCAACTGGCTGGTAGGAGATCCCCTGAGAGTCCCAGGGGGTCAAGGCCACTTCAGGCATGTGTAGGGTTTTCATGTGAGGAGAGGCTTGGGGCAAGCCGGGAGTCATGGTGTGAGCGAATGCCGCACGTTCGAGCAAGCTGTCCGCGTCGCTGGTCGTCCTCGATCGACGCTTAATGCACGACGCCTCTTGCTCCTACCATCGCCATGGGCCACAGGCTTGCGCTTCTGTTACCCCGCCTAGATCTAGGCGGCCATAGACTGGGGGCTGAATAGGGCAAGGGTTTGTTGCAGTTGCTCCTGCGCCTCTAGGAGCAAGACGGGCCGCTCATCGATGTTGAAGCCCGTCAATTGCATCGCGTGCGGATCAAAGGTGGGCTCCTGTGCGGCATAGGATGGAGGCAACTCGCTTTCGTCCGCCACCACGCCGGCCAGATGAACGATCGATGCATTCAGGATGTGTTCCCCTGCTGCGTGAGGGTTCAGTTGGTGACGAATGGCCTGCTCGATTTGGGCCGGCATACCCCAGGATCGAATGAGTTCGGCGCCGACTTCAGCATAGTCGCATCCGATACTGGCCTGCTC
>JBDTWG010000402.1:0-3467 GCA_040006855.1 Nitrospira sp. | reverse complement strand
ATGCAAGGCTATCAACAGCCTGTTGCCGGTCAACCCTATGGGTATCAAGGACAAGCGCCGAACGTGGGCGTAGGATATCCCGGTCAAATCTATCCGCGCTCGGTCCCGGGCCCGGTTGAGCCAGTCACGTTGGATGTGGCGTTGATCCGCCAAGTGACCACCCCGACCGGCAAGGAAGTGACGTTGATGCAGGACGGTGAGACGCTGAAAAGCGGGCCGGACGGCGACCGCTTCAAGCTAGTCGTTCGCACCAACTGCGAATGTTTCGTCTATGTGGTGTCGATTGATGGGTCGGGCTGGACGCAACCGGTATTTCCCGTCGCCAATGGCACCGTGGCGAATCCGTTGAAACCCGAATTTGAGCAGGCCTTTCCAGACGGGCCCTATTGGTTCACTCCGGATCAGGTCAAGGGCGTGGAAACTCTTTTTATTGTCGCGTCACCCGCGCGTCGCCTCGACCTCGAAGAAAGCCTGGCACAATTCGCGGAACAGCAGCGTCCCAAGGCTCAGGCGGTCGCGCAGGTCGAGGAACCAGCCGTGATTCCCAATGGGTTTGGAAAAACTCAGGCCGGTCATACGACTCACGTTCGCGATGACGCACAGCAACCCGTCCAGGTCACCGCACTGTCCTACATTGCCGCGAAACCGGGTGAGGATGTGCGTGTCACTCGCTGGTTCAAACATCAATAGGACGGAAGGCTCGCCACGAATCGCATGGACAGGACGAGGCGTACCGTCGGGCTCTGGATGCTGGTTGTGGCCGTTTTACTGGCCGAGGGACTGGCTGATTCGGCCCGGGGACAAGTCTTTCCGCCTCGCTCCAACACCCCCTCAGTTCCGGCACAACCGAATCTGCAACCATCAGGACAAGCCCCTCCGATGTCGCCGACCGGGCAGCCATCGCTGCCGCAGGGACTTGCTCCGCAGGGTCTTCCGCCTGGGCGGTATCAGCCCCCGGTGCCTCTCACCAAGACGATCCCGCTGGCGGTTCTCCTAGGGGGAGATTTGTCCAAGTCCTTCGTTCAGCTCACGAACCTGCGTGGCCAAGTCGATTCGAATTTTACCATCGGACGCAGCTTGGCCGGACGATTCACCGTTCCGCCGTACGTGCATGAGGCTTCCAACGGGTCCCGCGTCTACGTGCATGCCAATGGCCTCTCCAATCCCCCGGTCGTCAAATCGGAAGGCACCGAGCTGCACCTTGAATTTCATTTCCCGTCGTTGCAATTCAAAACCTATTACCGTGACTACTCACCGGAGGGCGACCAGGCCGTCGGGGATACGGTGGGCGAGAATGCCATTGTGGATGTGTTTATCATTCCCACCACCAACCAGCAGGGCTTTCCTACCTACCAAACGGTGCGGACAGGATTCCGTGGGGGGCTGAAGCCCCAAGACAAATGCGTCTATTGGTTCGACGTACTGTTCCCGATCAACATCTGCGACGTCTCGAAGAAGTACCTCGATAGTTTGGGCAATGCCATCGAGACCGGCGTACGCGAAGCGCTGAGCCACCCCCAAACCCGCACGCAGTTCGACCAAGTCGTGTGGCAGACCCTCCGCGCCGATCTCCTCATGCAGGCCGGCATCAACCCGATGAGCCCCGCCCAGATTCAGGTGATAGAAGCCTCATTCCACGGCACGGATTATGTCGTGAAGTACCTACCGCGGTAACGAGCACGGCCAACCTCGGACTGCGTGTCGAGGTCGAACGTCGGCGATGCTCAATTCTCAATACTCAAGGATCTGGCAGTCCTGAGTACCAATCATTTTCTTGGCGCCCGCTAGGGCCCATTCCTTCAGTCCCTAATCCTCCATCCATCGTCTATCATCCGGCGTGAACCTTTTTCCCTTCTCCTCGACCTACCTCACGAGCGTGTAATGAGTCAGGGATTTGGACGTGGATCGTGCAGGTTGTACGCTTCCTCGCCAGTAGGTAGCCATGGGAAGCTCTATGGGATGAGTGTCGGATCCTGTTCGAATACGAGGGAGGTGATGATGAGGGGCGACGTATGGCAACAGGAGTGGCTGTTGCGATGGATGGTGGCCTGGAGAAGTCAGATGGGCCTGAATATGGGCATCATGACTGCGGCGGTAGCCGCGACGTTGTCGACAGTCATTCAACATCTCTGGTCCAACCGCGAATAATCACGGCCTGGACTCCTTTCTTGAATCCTCTCTCTTGTCGAGTGTGAGCCAGCAGTCTGTTCCCATCGGCATCAACAACAGTAGATGAGAGAAACGTGCTCGTCGCCCAGAACGTAGAGCGCGATCGGTGTGGTGATCTGTGCCCCGTGATGATTGCGAGGGCGGCCACGATCCACCGAGCGTGGTCTGTCGATGGAGCGAGCTTCAGACTGGTCTGCTCCTTTGCCGCTAGCCGGCAGGTGTTTGGCAGTGCGACGATGTCGATCATCTCGTGGTGGGTGATCTTGTTTCAATCGACCGGCCATTGCGACTCGATTCCATTTGTGAGGGTGGTGAACAGGCTTAGGCCTGGTGAATATTACTAACCGATTTCTGCAAGACTGACTTTGTCGCGCCATAGCTCCAGCGATAGCTCTGCGGATTGCCTAATTATCGTATGTTGCCCACTATTTCTTCTTGAGCGCTCTTCCGCTTGCCCGAAATGCAACAGGGAGCGGCTACCGGAGCGGGGACGGCACGTTTCAGGAAACACTGGCCCTTCGGTGCGCCTGCGGGCGGTTTCACAAAGGTAAAGGCCTGGCAGGTCTGGTCTCCGGAGCAGGAGATTCGGCAAGCCTCGGGAGTGGCTTCCATCCGTTGCCCGTAGTCGGCTCCCGGTCGATTCATCCCATATTCCAGATGGAATCGCTCATTCTGAGCGTTGACAATTGCGGTGGTGAGTGCGAGAGCGGTTTGGCGTTGTGAGATCAGCGACTGGAGTTGAATCATCTGAAGTTCCCCTCCTGTCCCCACATTGCCGACGGCCCCAATCCCTGCTCGATACGATGATGAGATGGTTGACTGAGCGGAGGGAGGCCGTTGTCCGCTCGTGCCCTCGCCAAATTTCACCGTTCCGCTCTCAGGCGAGAACTGATAATGGCGCGTGACCAGTTGCGCCTCGCGCGGCCGTATCCCGCTCAATGAGCCCACGGCGTCCAATGCTTGGCCGTCGGGCATGAGCAGCAGCACGTGAGGTTGGTCTTCCCGCTCGGCAAAGGTCAGTGCGAAGGGAATCGACAGATCGATGTCATGGGTGGTGCGATCGGCGGCGATCAGGATCGGCGCTCGCCCGTCCGACAGCAAGCGCATCTGTGCATCCTGGGCCGGTTCGACGCGATAGGAACCGGCTGGCGCAATCGTATCAGCGCCGTCGGTCGTCATGAAGTGCAGCGGCCTGTCGAGGTCGATCAGAACTGCCTCATGAGATTTGGTAGAAGGGGTTGAAACAGTGGAGGGGGCGTCCTGCCGAAACGCACAGGCGCCGAGAAGAAGGCACGTCG
>JBDTWG010000401.1:0-3468 GCA_040006855.1 Nitrospira sp. | reverse complement strand
GCGGCATTATAAAGAAGCGGCGGAAGGACTGGCAAGGCAAAGGAAGAGGCGACAAGGGGCAGTCGAGCGGGCGATGTTCTATCCTAACGCCAGAAAAGAAGCCTCTGCATTCTGAACGAATGCAACGACGTCGTTCCGATAAGATCTGAGAAGCGATTCGATTTCTTGGGTTCTGCAGTTACCCAGCCGAATCCAGATGATTTTGGGTGGATGGCCACTGACGAAGCTCCGTTGATGGAAATCTGCATCCTTTGGCACGATGATCAGGTGATGGCGGATCGCATAATTCCAAACCGTGTCATCGTCAGCGCTGTGGAGATCCACGTCACAAACGTGAACGGAGTCGGGATACACGTCACCCAATGAACGCACAAGTGTCGTAAAGATTGTGATCGAACGTAGCCTCACTGAGGGGGGACCGAGACCAGCTTTCGTTCGCGATCAGCGGCAAAGGCCAGGCAGGCACGAATATCTTCCCGGCTCAGGTCGGGGAAATCTCGAAGAATATCGTCTTCAGTCATTCCAGAGGCGAGGTATTCCAGGACGTCGTCGACAGTGATCCGCATCCCTCGGATACAAGGCTTGCCGGACCGTTTTCCCGGCTCAATCGTGATGCGAGAATGGTAGTCCATACGTACAAGGTACGGCAGGCATGAGATGTTGTCAACAGAACACACCGAACAAATAATCCAGGAACATCATATCAACGCAACAACCTACCAGTCGCGATGGCAGTACTGAACCGTACCTATCCCGCTACGCCCGAAAGGCCCGGGCAAGGTCCCCCGGCTTGAACACTCCCCGTTCGGTGATGATGCCGGTAATGAGGTCGGCAGGTGTGACGTCGAAGGCAGGATTGAACACCTCGACGCCTTCCGGAGCGATCGGGTGACTGCCATGGATAGAAGTGACTTCGAGCGGATTGCGCTGCTCGATGGGAATGTCCATGCCCGACTTGGTGTTGAGATCGATCGTGGAGTATGGCGCGGCCACGTAGAAGGGAATGTTGTGCGCCCGCGCGAGGACCGCCACCGAGTACGTGCCGATCTTATTAGCGACATCGCCGTTCGCGGCAATGCGATCCGCGCCGACGATGCAGAGGTGAATTTTACCCTGCCGCATCAGAGCACCAGCCATGTTGTCCGTAATCAGCGTGACCGGAATCTTGTCCTGCATCAGCTCCCAGGCGGTGAGGCGCGCGCCCTGTAAGACCGGCCTGGTTTCGTCGGCAATGACACGTATTTTTTTCCCCTGCGCCCAAGCCGCCCGGATGACACCGAGCGCGGTCCCATATCCCGCGGTCGCGAGCGCGCCGGCGTTGCAGTGGGTCAACACCGTCTGACCGTGCTGGATCACGTGTGCTCCCTGTGCGCCCATTGCTTTGCACAGGGCAATATCCTCGTCCAAAATGACCTGGGACTCCTTCAGCAGCTCAGCCTTGATGGCCGATATGGGCGTTCCACGAAGCAGCGCCACCTTCTCCTTCATCCTGGCGATGGCCCAGAACAAATTGACCGCGGTGGGTCTTGAGGCTGCGAGGTACTCGCAGATCATCCCGACCCCTTTCGCGAATTCGGCATCGTCTGTGGTCTGAATTGATTGGGCGCCAAGCGCCACACCCATGGCGGCTGTAACCCCAATGGCCGGAGCTCCACGGACCTTCAAGTCTCGAATGGCCTGCGCCACCGCTTGATAGTCGCGGCAGTCTATGAACTCAACAGCGGTCGGGAGCCGGCTCTGATCCAGCAGACGAACCGCTCCGTCTTTCCACTCGACGGTGGGCACCATGGGGACGTTCTCCGCTTTGAATTGGGGAAAAAGCTACCGTCGTGTCATGCACGGCGCGAAAATCTTGCCCATCATGACGATCAGGCGACCGCGGGTCAAGAGCGGGCGGCCATGGCGCGAGCCCACTGATCGCGGAGACCAACGCCGATGTTTTCACCAGCCATCGAGCGATCTTCAGCCTCACCGGAGTTCGTCCTGTAGGATCTGCGCGGCCTGCCAGATCTCTACCTCAGTCAAGGATGGATATATGGGCAGCGAGATGGCCACTGCATCGGCCTCATCACTGGCGGGAAAATCAGGCAGCTCGAGATAACGATGCAAGGGACGGAACACCGGTCTCCGGCACTGCAACCCGCGATGGGCCATCCGCGCGAGATAGGCCGCGAACTCATCGGGTGATTGCAGTCCTTTCGGCAGGCGCACCACGAAGCGGTAGTAACTATGGGTACGGCCTGAGGGGACGGCCGGCAGCGTGAAGATTTCTGCAGGTAAGCTATCTCGGTACAGAGCTGCCACTGCCGCCCGCTGTTCGAGAAAGGTGCCAAGTTGATTCAGCTGTGTAATCCCCATCGCGGCTTGCAGATCGGTCATCTTGCAATTGAAGGCTCCCGCGTTGAGCGACGGAGCTTGGTCATATTCACGAAGGGCGCGCACACGCTCCAGCAGATCTGCATCATTCGACAACACCATCCCCCCTTCACCCGTACAGAGCAGTTTGGTGGCGTAGAACGAACAGACGGTCAGGAGCCCGACGGTCCCGACAGAGCGTCCCTGCTCCGTGGCACCCAACGTCTGCGCGCAATCCTCAATCAAGGGAATGCCCAGGGATTGGAGTGCCGTCAGATCTGCGGGCAACCCGAACATGTGCGGAACAATCACCGCGCGCGTGCGCGACGTACGCGCTTTGCGAACTTTCTGCGGGTCCAGATTGTAGGTCTCCGGATCGATGTCCACAATCCGAGCTTGCGCGCCGACGCGCTGCACGGCTAACCAGGGCGCCGAGCAGACGTAACTGGGCAGAAGGACATTGTCCCCGTGCCCGACCCCGAGTGCACGTAACGCCAACTCCAGGGCGACCGTGCCGGAACTCACGGCAACCCCGCCTTGCAGGCCGAGGTAGGCCGCCATGCCTCGCTCGAATTGCGCCACGGCCGGACCTTCGACGATCTGGCCGGATCGGAGCACCTCAGTCACGGCACGAATGTCTTCTTGCCCTAAGGAGGGTTTGGAATGGGGAATCATCGTCATTGCATCACGGATCGAGCATCATGAGAAATGACAGGAGATGGCGCCATCGGCATGAGGTTGCCGACAGCATCGGGGGAAAATTCTACGGGGAAACGCCTTCGTAATACAACCGGCTCTGGTTGAACCAACAGACCGTTTGGAGGCTGCTGGTGAGAAGATCATGTCTCCTCCATGCAATCGAGACATTCAGCATGCCACCGCCTTCGGATCGAGGAGTTCTCGATATAGCGGCTCCAACGGCCAGAGAGCGCTGTCCCAGTCGTACCAGACCTCGGCCATATGACGAGCCGCGCGCGCGAATCGCTCCCGATCCGCCTGGCTCGCCAGCAACGTATGAATCGAGTCAATCATGTCGGCCGGCTGGTCGGCGACCAGCAGATCCCTCCCAGGCTGGACCTTCATCCCTTCGAGTCCGATCGACGTGGTGATGAT
>JBDTWG010000400.1:0-3471 GCA_040006855.1 Nitrospira sp. | reverse complement strand
CCCTTAGTTTGTCTGACAAACCAACTTCTGATTTCGCCAAAGTCATCGATCAATTTGTTCGTCAAGTGCAGATGGGGGAACAGGAAGGGAGGCCTCTCCGTCCAAATACTGATCGCCTAATTCTTGTGGTGGGCCGCGAAGCTTCGAACTCAATAAAAAATCATCTGCGAAAAATACTATCACGACTATCCACGATTGCTGTAACTCATGCGCTAATGAAAGTGCCTCAGAATGCGGACGAAAAGCGCGGGCTGAGCATTGTCATAAAACATATTAGGCGATCATGGAGGATAGCAAGTGAACGGCAGGCGACAGAATTACAGATCCGCTCTCTTTTGGCATTGATACAGATCCAAACATTAGATGTGGAGACGGGAGGCGCAGACGAAACGACGGCCAAGGGGATCCTACGACAATTCATCCTCAAAGATCAGGCGCAGGCCGGGGCTGCATGGTCCAAACTTGTTAATGAATGCTCTGCGTACGCTGCAAATCATTCCGGGGCCAATCGGTCCATGCTTCAACAGGTTATGCTTGTCGCCGGCTTTGAGCTTCAAGCTTGTCGCAGTTACCGAGATGATATTAGCAAACTGCTGGCACGCTCGAACGGAATTAAATCAGTATTGAGGGATTTATCATGCCTCAATGTGAGGGGCCATTCCTTAAAGATTCATCGACAGGCATCGGAGCTTCTTAGGCAGTCTGCGCAGACGGAATCACTGCTGGTTATTGGTGATCCTGGCGCAGGGAAATCCGGTGCACTATACGACCTTGCCATAGGGCTTGAAGCCGAAGGGCATGATGTTATTCTCCTTGCCGCGGACCGGATTGAAGCAGGAAGTCTCGGAGCGTTACGACTAGAGTTTGGGCTGAACCATGAAGCTCTCGAAGTGCTTCTGGCGTGGCCGGGGATACGCCGCGCTTATCTTATTCTTGATGGATTGGATGCCGCGCGAGATCCACGTCGTGAAGCCACTTTCCGAGATTTGATTCGGGAACTAATAAACAAGAAAAGCCGTTGGCAGGTAGTTGCATCTATCCGACAATTTGACCTTCGCCACAACCACGAACTTCAAGACCTGTTTAGAGCCGCCCGTCCACTTCCTCTCCCTTCGCATCTTGTGTCGGGAGAATTTACCAGGATGCACCATTTGTGTGTTCCGCTCCTCACTGATGAAGAACTTGCTCAGCTAGCCAGTCAGTCGTCAGATTTTGATGCCTTATTTAGAACCGCGCCTATGGAAATGCGTGAACTCCTCAGGGTGCCATTTAATCTTAGACTTATATCCGCTTTGCTCACTGAAGGACTTTCTCTCAGCGAACTAACACCAATCCGCACTCAGTCAGAATTACTCGAACGATATTGGGAGGAGAAAGTCATCGGCGTTGATGGCCATGGTTATGACCGTGAGGGAATACTGCGTCAGACGTGTGAATGCATGGTAAGTGCTCGAGCTCTTCGCATCCCTCTCGCTCTTCTTAACCCTACAGGTATCGGCGGACATCTGACCCATCTTCTTAGCAGCCATGTCCTCACCCACTATCAGCCTACTGCAGAAACTCCACCGGACCGATCTACGGTGGCGTACTCACACCACGTTCTTTTTGATTATGCGGTGGCACGGTTGATGTTAAGGCATTCTCCACCCACGATCGTTGAACGGCTCACTCAGAGTCCCGATCTAGTCCTAGTCATTCGGCCAAGTCTTACACTTCACTTTCTTTACCTCTGGCTGTATGAACGTACCGCGTTCTGGGAGCTTTCTCTCCAACTTGCAGGATGGGAGAGGCTATCTCCGCTCGGAAAAATCATTGGCCCCTCAGTCGTTGCGGCTGAAGCTAGACAAGAGACCGATCTAGACCCCCTTCATAACGCACTAATCAGTACCAATGAGAATACGCGGAAAGCTGCCGAACACATCTTGAGGCATATCATCCTGTCTTTGGCTGCCAAACCAGAGACTGAACTAAAACTAGCTGGTTTGGTAGCAGGCCCCTGGAGCGATCTAACCGAACGGGTTTCCCAGACGATGCGCGACTCGACAGCATTCAGTATTCGGACTCTATTACTAATGATTTGTGATCATCCAGAATTATGTTCTCCTGTCAATTTAACCGCCGCTGGTGCAGCAGCGCGTCATCTTTTGGAATATGCTTGGGCAAGAATCACATATCGTTCTGAGCTTTCGTCGAGCGGGATTCAGTGTGTCTGTCGTACTTTTGGGACGGACCCTGCTTCATCGCAAGTGCTACTTGCTCGTGCGCTAGAGGAGGACCACCTCAAGCAGTATGCGTATATTGAGGCTCGTTGGCTGGCAGATGAAGTGGAAAACCTTGCTCGCATCGGTCCGGATTTTGTGACGGATATTTATAGAACATTATTCCGTCATCAAGAAACCTCCGATGCTCGGACGCCAATGAGCAACAGCCAAATCCTTCCACTCGTGTCAAATCGCAAACAGGATTTTGAGCATGCACAGTGGATTTTATCAGAAGGCTTTTCTAAGTTTCTTAAAGCCGCTCCGAAGCAAGCCGCTGAAGCACTCATCTCGGTAATTGATGCCTACGTAACTCAACAGCACCCTTCCTACGGAGAAAGATGGCAAGAGAACTCCTTCATGGTGAGGGGGCATTCGGCAACAATCCGAGAGGACTTTAGCCATAGTTGGGATTCTGGCGATCTCTATCAGGATGATAATCCCATTAAAATGCTGAACGTCTTTGAAGATTACATACTCACAGCCGATCAAGAGGGGAACACTGTCATCATCAACGAATTTCTAGATTTGTTGATGCAAGAAAGCCGGGTGGCTGTTTGGTGGAGAAGACTTTTGCTTTGGGGAGCCAAGCGTCCTCAAACAATCGGACAGACGCTCAAATACCTTCTCAAGGAGCCTACTCTGCTGGTCGGGATGGATACGCACGCAGCCGCAGTAGAGTTTCTGAAGGCTATTTTCCCTTCTCTTATCCAGAATGAACGTGAAGAACTGGAACGCTTCATTCTGGCCCTTCCCGATCGGTTCTCATCAGAAAGGCGAGAGTTTGCGGTCCGCAAGCGGGATCAATTACTGATAGCCCTAACGCACACAGATCTCATCTTGCCGGAGACAGTTAGTATTGTTGCTTCGTTACGGGCTACTCAGGCCCAACGCAAAGCAACACACGCCACAGCAGCAGTTCCCAGCGCAGAAAGTAACACCTCAGCCACGTCTCATCGACACACAGAGTTACGGCAACTTGTTACAGATTTCGAGGCCGCATACAAAAATTCAGACCGTGGCCCATCCACCCTGTCAGCCATGCTGACATCTCTGCTCACCCTCAGGGGAGCAATTCAATCTGTCGCAGAGCAAGATCTTCCCCTGGTGAGGGAGGCGTACACCTCGCTTATAACCGGATGCAAAACCATCGCTGGCATTGATGGTTTGTCATGTACTGAACCGTTAGGCTCGGCGGTCAAGCAAATTTTAT
>JBDTWG010000399.1:0-3476 GCA_040006855.1 Nitrospira sp. | reverse complement strand
GTTCAACCTGGACCTTCGGCTTTGGTCCCTGCAGGCCGCTGAACCGGTCGGTGATAAGGGTAGTGATCATCTCCAGGATGTTGAAGCGTTGGCGCGGCAGGTCCTGTTGCTCCAGCCGTGAATACTTGAGCAGCGCGTCGATCATATGGGTGAGGCGCAGGGCCGAGCGACGGATGACGTCGATGTGATGACGGATCTGTGGGTCGCTGCCGTCGTCGAATCGTTTTTCAAGCAGGGAGGAGAAGCCCTCGATTTCTCGTAGTGGGCCTTTGAGGTCGTGTGCGACGGAATAGGTAAAGGCCTCGAGCTCTTTGGTCTTGCGATTGGTCGCTGCCGTCTGCTCACGCAGGCTGGTCACCATGGTGGACAGGGAGGCGGCCAGGGTACCGACTTCGTCCCGGCTGGGCCAGGCTTCGAATTGAGCCGTAAGGTCTTGGTGGGCGACGCGGTCGGCCGTCACCGATAGACGCTGGAGCGGCTGAGCAATCCGTCGATTGACCAAGAGATAGATCATGGTGATCACCAGACCGAGGACGGCCACCAGGCCCAGCGCAATCAGCCGAGCCTGCTGTAGAAGTAGATCGCCTTCCACTTTCATTTCGACATCGATGTCCCGATGGGCTACCACCAACTGATCCAGGTTATCCATCAGTTGGACGATGAGCGCATCGGCTTTGATGGAGGAGGCGTGACTGACCGGATTGGTTGTCTGCGGGAGGTTGAGCACGGATGCCCACAACACGCCCAATTCCTGCAAGGCTTCAGCAATCTTCGAGATGGCGCGATCTTCCTGATCGACGAGATCGACACGCAGATGTTCCGTCAGCATGCCATAGAGAATCGGATGTGTGTGTGCGGCATGGGTGGATCGATACAGGTCGAGGGAGCTGCGGATTTCATCGGCATGTCGGGTGAGTAGTGCGAGGGTGTCGCTGGCGTTGGCGTTTGGTGCCTGTTCGAGAAACAGGTGGAGGGCTAAGTTCATTTCATAGGCGGAGCGTTGCATGGTGGCGGCGGTAACGATGGCCGGAACGGTGATGCGTTTGTGGCGGTCGACATAGCTGTTGATACGGCTGAGATAGAAGAGCAATGCCGTCAGACTCAAGGCCAGTAAGCCGAGAATGACACCGAAGGAGAGGAAAAACTTATGTCCGATCGAACGGTCATGCAGCCAGGGCATGCGGGCCTCGTGGTGAACAGCCACCGTACCATAGAGACGTAGCCCCTGTCAGTTAGGCCTGGCTCGACCAAACGCTTGTTTTCGGATGGTTGCTGATTGATCCTCCGCTCAGCCCGGTCGAACGATTGCTCTCGAGACTCTGGGTCGCGGGGGATCGCTTGCTTTCAGGATGCAGTGAGGTGACTGAACGCTCAGGTGCTGTCGCCTGTTACCGAAGTTCTTCCACCGCTTTCGTCCAGGCCCCTTGCGGACTGAACAGTACTGCGAAGACGTAGTCCCACCCTCCAAGGTCTCCGATGGTGAACACATGGGGAGGGTGGGTGAATGCAGCGGCCGAGGTCTTCACCACGTTCTCGTTCGTCGGGCGAAAACCGAATTCCACGAAGGCCTGTTGGGCTTCCTCGCCATTCAGAAAGAGCACGAATGCGTCGGCAAGATCCCGCACATGGTGACGGTCGGCGTTTCGATCGACGACCGCAATGGGATTTTCAACCACGACTGTCTCAGTGGGAAAGATTAACTCGTAGGGACGGCCCTGTTTGATCCGCGGCAGTAATTCGTTTTCATAGGTGACAATGACATCCCCCACGCCGCGCTCAAAAGTCGTCACGGACTCGCGCCCGCTCTTATCCATGACCTTGACGTTGCGTTGCACCCGTTTGACGAGATCGACGGCATGCTGATCGACCGCAGAGCCGGAGAGACCTTTTTGTCTTCCCTGGTTGAGGCCCGCGCCGTAAATCGCAATCACATCCCACATCGCTCCTCCGGAGGTTTTCGGACTGGGATAGACAACTTCGACACCGGGCTTGGTGAGATCTTCCCAGCCTTGGATGGCCTTGGGGTTTCCTTTTCGAACTCCCAATGCGACGACCGATGTCGTCACGATGCCTTTCTGAGCGCTTTGCTTCCAGTCGTACGTCACGAGGCCGGCTTTCACCAACTGCTGAAGATAACTTTCCAACGACAGCGCTGCGATATCCGCATCGAGGCCTCCCACAATAGCGCGCGCTTGCGCACCCGATGCGGCAAAGGAGCTTCGGATCTGAATCGTTTCCCCTGTCTTCTGTTTCCACTGCTGGACGAAGGCAGGGATAATTCGCTTTTCGTAGGCCTCCTTCGGCACGCTGTAGGCAGCGAGCAGCAGCTCTCTGGTTTCAGCACCGGCGATTGCCGGTAGGATTGTGAGAATAGATATAAGCGCCGTGAGGCGGGTGATGGTTCTGGCATTCATGGTGATGAAGACTCCTGTGATGCGTAAAAGTATCCGTCGCTGACTATTTCCTCTTGAGCCAGTGCATCAGATCGAGTGGACGGGGGTCGGCCACCCGGACCTGATGGCCTCGCTTCTGGAAAAAGATGGGAAGGCCGCGACGCATTGCTTCGGTCCGGACTTTTCTTGCCAGTGTATGGTTCACACGATCCAGCACGACCACCACGGCTTCCGTATCGTTGGGAATGGATCTCGCCACATCCCTTGTCTTGCGTCCGCTCCAATGTTCGACGCATCCATGGCCGCCGGCGCGTGCCCGCTGTGTGATCGCATCCACCGAATCACCGCCGACGACCAGGATCGACATGGAAATTCCCTTCTTCCTCGTATACTTACGGATGTGGTTGAGAAACTTCTTTGTTTCGATCCAACCCAGGCTGGGCTGGCATATTGCTCAGGGCATCGCGATATCGGATCTGCAGTTCCTCACGCTGGTCGGGCGCAAACAATCGCCCAGCGGACCTCACCTTTGCGAGATACTCTTCCGGTTCGAATGTCACGTCGAATTCCGCCGAGGCCTCGGGCACGTTAGGTAGTTGGCGTTCGTACTTGCTGATGTCCGGCCCAGGACCGTGCTGGTCGTGGGCTTCACTGAGGGAGAGATAGATAATCTGGGCCCTCACCGAAATCCAACCGGTGGTCGTTTCTTCATTACCTTGATCGGTTGGATGGCTCAGATGGAAATAGATACGTTCTGACGGTGCCGCTTGTGCCAATGCCTTGGAGAGATGAGGGGCCAGGATGCTGATTTCCTCATCCCGAAAAACCCTGCGCCGATCCGATTGGCCCGCAAATAACCGATGAAGAACATTGCGCCGTTCCCACGACCTCACCCCGCGCAGCAAGGTGCCAACCTCAGTCGCCGTCAGTGAGGCCGGATGAGAGTTCGAGGTCGAGTCAGGGTCTGGTTCGAGCCAGACGGTGTCCAAGCCCGATTGATGAATGGTCTTCTTGGGCGCGAGCGGCTGGGTCGCGCATCCCGCGAAGAGGGATATTCCCATAATTACCGCACTCACGCGGAGA
>JBDTWG010000398.1:0-3478 GCA_040006855.1 Nitrospira sp. | reverse complement strand
GACGCGATGGCGGTCATGCCGACCGGCCAAGGAAAGTCGCTCTGTTACCAATTGCCTGCGACCCTCTTGCCCGGCTTGACTCTCGTGATTTCTCCGCTCATCGCGCTGATGCAAGATCAAGTCAACAGCATGCAGGCGCGGAAGATCGCGGCGGCGGCGTTTCACTCCGGCCTGTCAGAAGCTGAGCGGGACCGCGTGATACTCGACCTCAAGCTGGGTCGGCTCCGGTTGCTGTATCTTGCGCCGGAGCGGATGCAGCATGAGCGGTTTCTCCGGCTCCTGCGGTCGCTGTGGGTGTCCCTCTTGGTGGTGGACGAAGCCCACTGCATTTCCCAGTGGGGTCACGACTTCAGACCCGACTATCTGAACATCGGTCGTCTGCGCGGAGAGCTCGGCAATCCCCCCTGCCTCGCCCTGACGGCCACGGCTACGTCGCGCGTGCAAGCGGACGTGTGCGATCGATTATCGCTCCGCGATCCGCTGCGATTGGTCACAGGCTTTCGTCGTCCCAATCTCGCCCTCTCTGTCCGCCCCTGCCGTTCGCGACAAGAGAAGCTGGCGACGTTGGATCGACTGGTGCGCGACTACGAAGCTGGTACCATCCTAGTCTATTGCGCCACGCGTCGTGCGGTGGAGGAGGTGGCGGCATGGCTGGGACAGTCGCACTCGTCCGTCGGGTACTATCATGCCGGGTTGTCGGATGACGAACGGCGACTGGTTCATGACGAGTTCCGCCTGGGGACAGTCAGGATTCTCGCGGCGACGAATGCGTTCGGGATGGGTATCGATAAATCGGATGTCCGGCTGGTCGTCCACTTCGATATTCCGGGGAGCTTGGAGGCCTATTATCAGGAAGTCGGGCGGGCCGGACGTGATGGGCAAGCAGCCGCCTGTGTGTTGTTGTTCTATGAGCGTGATCTGGCGACGCAGGAGTATTTCATCCAGCAAGCCTCGAAAGAAGCAGGCAATTCTGACCGCGTCGCTCGCATGAAGACCCTGCTCCAAGATCTGCTGGAGTACGTCTCCGTCTCGACCTGCCGACAGCTGGCCATTCTGGATTATTTCAGCGATGACGCCGAACGGGCCTTGGGGCCCTGCGGCCTCTGTGACCGTTGTGCCATTCCCTCTCAGGTTAGAGGGGTTGGGCTCGATGATGAGGCTGCCTGTGCGAAGGCTGTCTTGACGGCGGTCTCATGGTGCGGAGGCCGATTCGGCGTGAGCCGAATCGTGGAGATGCTTCGCGGGAGTCGTTCGAAAGCTTTACTCGCCTATGGCGCGGAAGGCTGTCCCAGTTATGGGGTCTATCAAGCCTGGTCGAAGCCCTCCATGACGCGCTTGGTGAAAGACCTGATCGACTCAGGATACCTTCATGTCGAAGGCTTGGAATATCCCACGCTCGATGTGACGCGGTTGGGACAGGAAGTCCTGCAGGGGATTGGCGTTGTATCACTCCAAAAGAGCACGACGTCCCCAAGAAATGAAGCGCTCTCGCCGCAGGCGGGCGAGCCTATAAAGTCACTGGCTCTTCCACAAATGTCCCCGGCAGACCCCCAACTGTTTGAACGTCTTCGTCGGTTACGGCTGGAATTGGCTGAGGAAGAAGGGGTCGCGCCTTTTGTGATTTTTCACGACAAGACCCTGCGCACCATTGCCGGCCACAAGCCTGGCACGCTCGCGGCCTTGTTGGACATTCCAGGGATCGGTGAGGTGAAGGTGGAACGGTATGGTCGGCGGGTGCTGAGTGTGGTGAACGAGGCGCTGGACTAGGCCGTCATCTATCTTTCAGCCGGTAGCCCTGTTTAAAACTTTCGTTGCGATTCTCTTCCTCTCTGCCTTCCCTTGCAAAGGGGAAGGGCCTATTCGAATCTGAATGCTATTTGAAATTCCCTGCCTGTGCGAAGCGCGCTTGTAGCTCGGCGTAGGTTTTCGTCACCGGGAACTGTGGAAACTCTTTCGGCAGATGATCGGGCGGGCAGAAGAAGAATCCGGCATGGGCTTCTCCCAACATCGCGGTGTCGTTGTAGGCATCGCCGGCGGCCATGACGCGGAAGTTGAGGTTCTTGAGCGCGGCGACTGCGTGCTTCTTTTGGTTCGGCTGCCGAAGTTTGTAGTTCACGATGCGACCGTTTGGCCCGATCTCCAGTTGATTGCAGAAAATCGTGGGATAGCCCAACTGCCGCATCAACGGCAGGGCGAATTCATAGAAGGTATCCGACAGAATAATCACCTGCGTCCGTTCCCGCAGCCAGACGACAAACTCCGCCGCGCCTTCCAAGGGACCCATGGCATCGATCACGGCTTGGATGTCGGCCAGGGTGAAGCCGTGCTGGTCGAGGATCTTCAACCGTCGTGTCATCAGGGCATCATAGTCGGGCATCTCTCTCGTCGTGATTTTGAGCTCATCGATGCCGGTCTTGATGGCAAAATTGACCCAAATTTCAGGAACCAGCACGCCCTCCAGGTCGAGGCATACAATCACGGGATTCTGCATGAAATCTCCTTTGGAAGTACGGAATGCGCGCCCGTTAGGGGCTGTTGCGGCGGGCCTTTTCCTGACTGAGATACCGCCCTATTTTATCGAGGGCCTTCTCGAACAGTTCTGTGCCGGCCCATGTTCGTGTCTGCTCAGCCTGGTGTCTGGTGGCCCAGTCGACGGCCAATGGCAGTGGGATGAGCCGGGGCGCAGTTGAGGTAAGGTCTGCCCAGAGCAGGCTCAATGTCGTACTGATTCGAACGGCGACGGGAACCGGACGGATCAGCTCACTTGTCATGTTTTGGCAATCGGTGGCCGGCGAGGTGACGGCCAGTTCGCGGCAGGCCGCCGGTCGATCCTCATAGATGCTACACACTTCATTCTCCAGGAAGGGACAGGGCATGCGGAGCGCATAGTAGGCCCGGTTCAATGGTTCGATGGCCTCATCGGTGACCGGATTTTCTGACTCGGCCAACGAGGTCAGTTGTTTCAACAACCCGGCCTTGGCCAGGCGCTGGTTGGCCAGGTCGAGTTGTGCCAGGAGGCGAGTTCGCTCACTTTGCTTCAGACGGTCGACCGTATGTGCCAAGGCGACGGCTTCCGGCGCGGAGATCGGCACAAGCATCCGGCAGCAGGCGGCGCAGCCCTTCTGACAGGAAACCGTCTCACCGGCTTCAAGTAGCCGGCGTTGCTCCAACGCCTGCGCTTCTTCGCCGAGACCGCGCATGAGGGGAAGAATGGCCGTGATCGGCACGAAGCTCGTCGGCACTCCGACTGCAGTGGTGATCTCTCCACTCGGGGTGTGAAGGGAGATCTCAAAATGTTCAACGACGGTCTGATTGCTCACGGGTCTCACTCGCTGATTCAGGATTTGGGCCGCTGTGTGATGGAGTCTGGACCGCCTGCTTGCAGCCGCTATCATAGAGAATCACTGATTCATGGGTCAACCAAGGCGTCGTCGAAACATGCCTTGCTCCGGGAGGAATGTTGCGGATACTCTGTCGC
>JBDTWG010000397.1:0-3484 GCA_040006855.1 Nitrospira sp. | reverse complement strand
AAAGATCTCATCATCTGGGGAGCCTGGTCGGCGGGACAGGGGCATCCGGGCTTTTGGATTGTCGGCATGATCGGGGCGCTCCTCACCTCGCTCTATACGTTTCGTATGATTTTTCGGGTCTTCTTCGGTCCCCTCCAGACACCGGTCAGCGCACGCGCGGGATACGTGATGACGGTGCCACTCATCATTCTGGCGTTCTTTGCCCTTGTGAGCGGATCGGTGAAGGAACCGTTACTCACATTTGTTCAATCGACGTTGCCCACAATGGTCGAAGCCCATGCCGCGGGCATGACCGAAACGCTCTCGGCGGTCGTCGCGGCCTTCGCGTTCTTGAGCGGCCTCTATATCGCATACCTGTTTCATCTGCAGAGGCGAAACCTGGCGGAGCGTGTTCTTGCGAATCCCGTCGGTCGTCTCCTCCATGGCTGGTGGTTTGCCGACTGGGGATTTGATCGGCTCTACGAAGTGATATTGATCCAACCCTTTCTATGGGTGTCCCGGATCAATAAGCACGATTTCATCGACACCTTCTACACCGGAATGGCCCACCTCATAGAGGTCTCCTACCGGGCGTTGCAACGCACACAGACGGGTGTGATGCGCTGGTACGCTGCTGGTATTGCCTTCGGCTCCGTGGTGTTTCTGGCGTTGGCGGAGTTCTTATGATGCTCGTGTGGCTCATCGTCATTCTGCTCGTCGCCGGCATCCTGGCCTGGGTCGCTGCGCGTTGGAGTCCACAATTCCCGCGTTGGATTTCCCTTGTTGCCGTGGCCCTCGATTTCTTTTTGACGCTCGATCTTTGGATTCGCCACGGCAGCACTGTCACGACCGACGCCACAACTGTCTGGCTTGCTGAGGTGAACTGGACCTGGGTTCCGCGCTTTGGCATTCATTTCCATCTCGGTGTCGACGGCCTCAGCCTGCTCATGCTCATGCTCACCTTTCTTCTGGGTCTGATGTCTGTGCTCTGCTCATGGACAGAAGTGCGAGAACACATCGGGTTTTTCCACTTCAATCTCATGTGGATTTTGGCGGGAATTGTCGGCGTGTTCCTTGCGCTCGACTTGTTCCTCTTTTATTTCGCATGGGAGCTGATGTTGATTCCGATGTATTTCCTCATTGCGGTCTGGGGCCATGAGCGCAGGATTTACGCGGCTATCAAGTTTTTACTGTTTACCCAGCTCAGTGGATTACTCATGCTGATTGCCATCCTGGCCCTGTATGTCATGCATCATCAGGCAACGGGCGTGTACAGCTTCCAATACGGGGATCTGCTGGGCACACCATTGTCCCCCGTGGCGGAGCGTTGGATCATGTTCGGATTTGTTCTCGCATTCGCCGTGAAGATGCCGGTGGTTCCCCTGCATGCATGGCTATCCGATGCGCATTCTCAAGCGCCAACAGCGGGAAGCGTGATCCTGGCCGGGCTGCTGCTAAAAACCGGCGCCTATGGGTTGTTGCGTTTCGCCGTGCCGCTCTTTCCGAACGCCGCCCAGGAGTTCACACCTCTTGCACTCGTGCTCGCCGTGATCGGGATTGTCTATGGCGCGGTGATGGCCTTTGCCCAAACCGATCTCAAACGCCTGGTGGCCTATACCAGCATCAGTCATCTCGGCTTTGTCCTGCTCGGAATCTTTTCCTGGAACCCGTTCGGCCTGCAAGGCGCGGTCATGACGATGATCTGTCACGGTCTGAGCACGGGAGCGCTGTTCATTCTGGTCGGCGCGATCCAAGAACGCACCCACACTCGCGACATGGACCGGATGGTCGGACTGTGGACGACCGTCCCGTACCTCAGCGGGTCGGCGCTATTCTTCGCCCTGGCATCGATGGGACTCCCGGGACTGGGAGATTTTGTCGGCGAGTTTCTCGTGTTGCTTGGCGCCTATCAACTCAGCGTAGGGATCACCGTCATGGCAGCCCTCGGTATACTGGCGTCGACGTTTTATGCCCTTCGCATGGTCCAGCGCGTGTTCCATGGGGAGAACACCCAGCACTGGAAGTTTCCGGATCTTTCGTCGCGTGAAACACTCATGGTCACCCCCATGATCGTGGTTCTTCTGTGGCTGGGATTGTATCCTCAGCCTATTTTGAACACCTTCGCCCCGGCCATGTCCTCTTTGCAACCCGAAGCCAACCTTCCGGCCATAGTCTGGCAGAAGAGATAATCTCATGACACTCGCGGACTGTCTCGCGCTTTTACCCCTCATTCTCATCGCCGGCACGGCGATTCTTACCATGCTCTCCATCGCGTTCACGCGTCATCACGCGCTGGCGGCATGGCTGACCGTTGCGGGGCTTGTCGCCGCATTCCTATCGGTTTTTGCAATCGTCCCATACGTGCCACGACACGTCACCACGCTGCTGACGATGGATCGATATGCCTTGTTCTATATGGCCGTCCTGATCGCCTCCGCGGTGACGGTCGCGGTCCTGTCATACCCCTATTTCGAGAAACATGATGGCCATCGTGAAGAACTCTACGTGCTGCTGTCGATCGCCACGTTGGGATGCGCGGTGCTCGTTGCCAGCAGCCATTTGATGTCGTTTTTCCTGGGACTGGAAATCCTGAGCGTCTCGCTCTATGGGATGATCGCCTATCTGAAAGAGCGCAAGCAGTCGCTCGAGGCCGGAATCAAATATCTGGTCTTGGCGGCTGCCTCCTCGGCCTTTCTCCTGTTCGGCATGGCGCTCGTCTATGCCGATCTCGGCACGATGGAATTCTCGCGAATCGCCCAAGCTTCGACCGGCACTGCGCACCTGGCACTGCTGATCCCGGGGATCGTGCTGATCGTCACGGGAATCGGGTTCAAGCTGGCAGTGGTACCGTTCCACTTATGGACGCCGGACGTCTATGAAGGCGCGCCCGCTCCGGTGACCGCTTTCATCGCAACTGCCTCCAAGGTCGCAATCTTTGCGCTCCTGTTGCGCTTCCTGCATGACTCCGGCGAGCAACCGTCTTCCCCGTTATTCCTGGTGTTCGTGATCATCGCGGTGGCCTCGATGCTCGCCGGCAATCTGCTGGCGCTCTGGCAGACCAATGTGAAACGCATTCTGGCCTACTCGTCCATCGCCCATTTCGGCTACATGCTGGTGGCGTTTGTGGCAGGCGGCACGATGGCTGTTGAAGCGGTGACCTTCTACCTGGTGGCCTACACGGTGACGACCCTTGGCGCCTTCGGGGTGGTGGCGGTGCTCTCCGATTCCAACCGTGATGCGGACCGTCTGGACGATTACCAAGGGCTGTTCTGGCGTCGTCCGCTGATTGCCGGGATCTTCACGGTGATGCTCCTCTCGCTTGCCGGCATACCCGCAACCATGGGGTTTTTGGCCAAGTTCTATGTGGTGGCTACGGGAGCCTCAACTGCGAAATGGTCGCTCATCATTATCCTGGCGACGACCAGCACCATTGGCCTGTTCTACTACCTTCGCATCCTCGTGGCCCTCTACTCCTCTTCACCCGAGCACAGTGCAGCCACCCAGC
>JBDTWG010000396.1:0-3489 GCA_040006855.1 Nitrospira sp. | reverse complement strand
GCCCGGCCTGTAGTCACGTCGCCCCGCAGCACTTCTTGTACTTCTTGCCGCTGCCGCACGGACAGGGATCGTTGCGTCCGATTTTCAGGCCGCCTGTCGGTGCAGGGCTGAGATGGCCCGCTTCGTACCGTGCCTGATAGATTGCGCGACCGAGGTGCGCATACTCACGCATGGCATCGTGAAAGACCTCGATCACGGTTCCGGCAAACTGCGCGAAGCTTGTGTCCCCCGTGCCCTCATCGTGATAGGCCCTGGCCAGTTGAGGAGAGGCAAAAAATGTCAGCGCCATCAGCGCGGCTCCCAGGTCTCCATCGAGCTCATCGGGCGTGTATTCGTCCCAGAACTCCGTCAGATAGTCATGGCCCATTCCAAACCCCTGGGCCCAGTGGCTCAGCGGCGCGTCGGTCTCCAGATTGTCGAGTGGTTCTGGTCTGATCTCGCAGCCCGGCGGCAGCGTTGCACGATCGGCAGAATTCTGCCGGGCACAGTCGTTATAGAGCCCCATCATGGCCTGAAGCACCTGCTCGGGCTCAGTCGGCGTGGTATAGCCGGCGGCGTGGTCATCGAACACGATCGGCATCCATTCCGAGGGTGGAACCAGTTCCGGCCCATTGGCGAGGCTGAATAAGAAGCCCGCCAACTGCGGGTACGTCAGCGTGCCGTCAGGACGTTCTGGCGATGAGAGAAAGCCCTGCAGGAGAGCCGCCTGGGCTGCCGTGAATGGGGGAACCGTGGAAGGCATGGTGCGATCATAGACCCGATTCATCCGGGATGGAAGCGGGAGGGATGGAGCAGGATCATCGTAGGGCGTACGAAGCCTTGACGCTTTTAAGATGCAGCTCCGCCTGCACTCGTTCAAGCACAAAGAGCTTCAGCAGCGTCTAATAGGGAACATCGCGTTTGTTGGCCAGCGTCTTGAGTTGGTCCAGCAGAGATTTCGGCAGTCGGAGTGAAATGGTTTCCGTCGATGGTTTGAGCCGTGGGAACACCATCCTGCGACTGTTCGCGTAATCGATATATTCCGTTGAGTCGTGCGACGCCCAGAAGGAGACTTCCTGCGCCTCACTCTTGAACGTCGGCTTGTGCTTTACCTTGCGCATGATACGTTTTCCGTTCCTTCACACTCATATCTCTGGCCGAAATGATACGAATCATTCGCTTGCGAATGGTAAAGATCAGAAAAATTCTTCGGTCTGCGTCGGTTTGTCCTAGGGCGTAATAGCGAGGTTCAACCTTAGAATGAGCTGCATCCAGGAGATCCGCCTCAGTCGGGCGCACTGTCATGATCCTAGACCGCCCGGAGGGATCATGGCCCTGGCTTCGATCCCCATCCTTTCTCCTGCATGCATTGGGTGTACACACCGTAGGTGCTGGAAAGAGACTCCTTGGCGTATTGGCGGCAAACACCGTCATCCATTGCTCGTCTCGCAATGGGCTGCGGGGTCGTCTGTAGAACCGGATGGTCGTTCAGGTCATCTGGGACTTGGGGAGGAACCTGAAGAATGGTCTCCGGGGGAACTGCTCGATCTTTCGGTCCAACAGGCACACAGCTCGGATAACCGAATTCGTCGGTAATCAGTCGTCCTGTGGAACAGACAAGGAGATCAGGTGAGGGTCCCAGAGCTGCTTTCACCGGATGCGACCGTGGTTGCTCGACGATCCACTGATACCCATTGGCTTGCATGCACCGGGTAAAGAGCTCCGCTTTATACGCCTCAGACTTTCCACTGCCATCGCGCGTCGCGAGCTCCGCACATTGCTGTGAATCCGCAGGATACTGCTGATTGGTCAAATCCTGGGACCTGTCCTGTTTCGTCCAATGACCGTCTGGAAGGCTGTGACAAGACATACCGCCCAGCGCCGCACAGAGAGCGAATGCGATCGTGCGCCAACATGGTGTAGTCGGGGGGAGTCGCATAGTGATCAATCGCCTCAGTAGTAGATGCTTCGAGGTTACGTCTCACTATGTACCGGCACCCGTTTTGGCTCAACTAGGGACCCTCCTAGGCGAGAGGACGCAGGCAGGGACAATCCAAGTTCAACGGTCTGTTCCCACGAAGAACCAAACCACTATCGACGTCGCCTCTTGGCGGCTGCGGCAGGATAGATCGACAGGTTGGTTTGGGAAGCGTTGGGGTGCCCAGAGGGGGCTGCGGAGGGCATTGAGGCGAACGTGATGTCGCTCGCGGAGAATAGTGGGTTTTGCAGGGTAAGCTGGTTCAGCCGTTAGCAGAGCATACCGGGAAGGAAAATAAGGGGCGGCCGAATCATCGCATAGCTGAATAGATACTCGCGGCTCGATCTCCGTATGCCTCGTAGAAATGCTCGAATACAGCCGAGCACTTCTGCTGATAGAGATCGGGAGTGTACGCGCGGGGCAGTCCCTGATCGAGCATTTCTTCTATGGCGAGTTTGACTTGTGAGCGGGCGGTGGCCTTCTGTCGCCATTCAAGCACCAGAAGCTGCTTCAATTTCTCCAGCAACTCTTTCGCGACCTTTCTCACCTCAGCGCGCTCTTCTGGAGTCAATCCAGGACTCGGGCGCGTCAGAATGTCGAACACCACGAGTTCTTCTTCGGAGAGGTTCTCCCGAACATGCCGCTCCTGCTCATCGTTCAAACTACGACTGAGGGCCAGGAGTTCCTTGAACAGCTCTTCAATGTTTCGACTGCCTGCATTATAAGACTCGATCAATTCCTCAAACTTGGTGAGATAATCTGCCCGCGTCCGATTGAGGCGCACCAGTTTGTCGAGTTGAGCACGAATCGCGGCCTTGAGCTGCTCCAGATCGATATTCTTGGTTTTGGACTTCCCAAAGCGCTTCGCAAGCGCCTCAAAGTCGATCTTTGTGAGATCAATCACCGCATGGGCCGTCTTGCCCGCTGGAATATGAAAGCCATCGGCGGCGACAGAGGCATCCAGAATCCTATTCAGATCGGCCATCACCATCGAGATGTCTGCCGGTCCCTCGCCCGTTCGCTCGCGAATCGTTTCGGCAATCGTGGTCAGGCAGGCCATGCGTGAGGCGAATTCCAGCACGGTGGGGTCCGGCTTGACCGCTTGAAAGAGCGTCCGGACCCAGCGCTCTTGAGCCAGGAAATCTTTCCGAAGCGGGTCCGGGGAAATTAGGCACTCGACTGCTCCGGCAATCTTCGTCAGCCGATCAAGGCTGCCGGCAGAAATCCGTTCAATATCATCCAAGCTGACATTATGGGTGCGACAGAATGCCACTGTTTCAGTGATGGCCTGGCGCAGGCTCTCCACAAGCTTCTGCTTGTCCCGGATCGGCCGTTCTCCGCCTTTCCCCTTGGCATAGATCGCGAGCGCTTTCTCCAACGACTCGAACACATTCGCATAGTCTACGATCAACCCGCTGTGCTTGCCGGGAAACACCCGATTGGCCCGCGCAATCGTCTGCATCAGCGTGTGGTTCCGCATGGGCTTGTCGAGATACACGGTTGAGCAACTCGGTGCATCAAAACCGGTGAGC
>JBDTWG010000395.1:0-3495 GCA_040006855.1 Nitrospira sp. | reverse complement strand
CGTTGGCTTTGAGCTGTTCGGCGTTCCCCGGGTCTTTCGAGGAAAAGTAATGGAAATACGCCGGTTGATCCTTGGGAGGTTTGACCGGCTCGCAGAGAGAGCGCACGGCTTCGAGCGCATCCTCAAGCCGTTCGCGGGCCTTGCCCACGCGATCTTCAAGTAGACCGGCCACATCTTGCTGATCGTAACCATCGAGTGCGCCGCTGGTGTAATCGTGCACGGTCCCTTCCAGGCTTTTGAAAAGGTCTTTGTAATCGATGATGTACCCGTATTCCTTGTCGTCGCCGTCGAGTCGGTTGACCCGGCAGATTGCCTGAAACAGCCCGTGATCCCGCATCTGCTTGTCGATGTAGAGATAGGTGGCCGGGGGCGCATCGAAACCGGTCAGCAACTTGTCGACCACGATTAGAAGCTTCATCTGCCCGGGCTCATCGATAAACTTCTTTTTCACCGCCTTCTCGAACGCTTCGACACGGTTCAGCGCTGTCTCCGGCGGTTCGTTAAACCAGTCGGCCAGCATGGTGCGGTAGGTCCCATACTGCGCTAGCTTCTCCGTGTCACCCTCGCCGCTGTCCTCGCCTTTGAGATCGGCAGCCTGGGGCGCATAGGAGGTGACGATGGCGCATTTGTTCTTGAGGTCGGTCTTGGCGAAGAGCTCATAGAATTTGCAGGCTTCATAGATGCTGCCGCAGACCAGCATTGCGTTGCCGCGCCCGCTCTTGAGGCGATCGCGGGTCGCCATGTCCATCATGATGTCCGCGACGATCTGCTCCAGCCGTGACCGGCTGGAGCAGCACCTTTTGCATCGTGCCCCAGCGTTGCTTGAGTTGGGCCTTGGCGAGATCGGTCAGGCCCTTCGTCTTGGCTTCAAACCACTGGTCGATCTTCTTCTGGGACGTAATGCGCTGGTCAATGTCCCGCGCCTCGTAACGCAGATCCAGGACCACGCCATCCTTCACGGCTTCGTCGAATTTGTAGGTGTGAATATAGGGGCCGAATATTTCGATACTTCTCTGCTTATCGGCTTTTAAGAGAGGGGTCCCGGTGAAACCGATGAACATGGCGTTCGGTAAGATCGCCTTCATGGCATCATGCAAGTCACCGGATTGGGTACGGTGGCATTCGTCCACGAAGACGAAGAGATTGCCCTTTGCGAGAAACCCTGGCGGCAGCGCCTTTTTCAGCTCCTCGATGTAGTCGGAGATGTTGCCCTCGTTTTCGTCTGTGTCCTTTCCGCCGAATTTGTGAATGAGTGAACAGACCAGCCAGGGGGCCGTGGCATTGAGTGTGGCAATCAGGTCCGCGCCGCTCTGCGTTCGATGAATGTGTTCATGGACGCCCATGAAGACACCCTCGATCTGCTGGTCCAACTCCTTACGGTCGGTCACGACCAACACCCGGGCATCCGTCACATGCTCGCGAATCCACTTTGCGAGCCACACCATCGTGAGGCTTTTGCCCGATCCCTGCGTGTGCCAGATGATGCCGCCTTCGCGGCGCGTCACATGCCCCTGCGCGGCCCGCACGCCGAAATACTGGTTTGGGCGACAGAGTTTCTTCACGCCCGCGTCGAAGACAATAAAATCGTGGATCAGTTCCAGGAAGCGCGCCTTCGCGCAAAGCTGAATCAGCGCCCGGTCAAGCAGGTTCTCAACGGGGCTCTCTTCTTTCCATGTGAGGTAATACTTTTCGCGGGTCTCGATGGCGCCGTAGCGCAGGCCCTCCGTGTCATTGCCCGCCATCACCCACTGCAGCGTGGAGAAGAAGGGTTGGATGAATTCTTTCTTCTGGTTATCCAGGTTCTGGCGGATGCCTTCGGCTACGGATACCGTCGAGCGTTTCAACTCCAGCACCCCGAGCGCAATCCCGTTCACATACAGCACGATATCGGGGCGCTTGCCATGCGCCTTGGCATCGGCGGCCAGAACTGTGACTTCTTCGGCGAGGGCAAAGTGGTTCCTCTCGGGATTCTTCGAGTCGAGCAACCATACCGTCTGTGTGTGGTCGCGGATTTCGGCCTTTACCTTTACGCCATACCGCAGCACGTCATAGACGGCCTTGTTGCGATCATACAGGCTCTTGCTCGTATCGCCTGCGGCCTTGTCGAGGAGGTAGAGCGCCCGCGAGATCAGTGCCTCGTCATAGCCTTGGCGGTCTCGTAGGAATGTCCGCAGATACTGTTCCTCAATGTTCTGGTTGCCAGGTCGGTCGGTCCAGTCACCGAGATAGTCGTAACCGAGCTGCTCGCGGAACAATTTCACCACGCGCCGCTGGGTGCGCTTCTCGATCTGGCCGATCGTGCTCATGCGTCCGTGCCCCTGTCCGCCGCCTGACGATCGAGCCTCGAGCGCGCACTGGAAATCGCCTGGTGGAAGCGCGCCTGCAAGACTTCTCGCGGGGGCAGGTCGGTGAGGTACTCGGCCACATGCACGCCTTTGCGGCCAAGGTCGAGGTACTCCACCGTTTCCCGTTTCTTTCCCGCGCAGAGGATGATCGCGAGCGGCGGTTCCTCGCCCGGCTGGCGCTCATGACGATCCAGCCACCGTAGATACAGCTCCACCTGGCCGGAATCGGCGGGTTTGAAATCTCCTAGCTTCAACTCGATGACCACCAACCGCCGCAACCGGCGATGGTAGAAGAGTAAGTCGATGTAATAGTCGTCGCCGTCCAGCGTGATGCGTTTCTGTCGTTCGAGAAAGGCGAAACCGGTCCCCAGTTCAAGGAGAAACCGCTCGATCTCTCGCAGCAGCGCCGCTTCTAAATCTTTCTCGCTGTAGGTGTCCTTCAGCCCGAGAAAGTCGAGCAGATAGGGATCTTGCAAGACCAGGTCCGGCGTCAACTCCTGACCGGCACGTAGCTTGTCCAGTTCCTGCCTGATGAGCTGCTGGGGCTTTTTCGACAGGGCGGTCCGTTCATACAGCATGCCGTCGATTTTCTGCCGGAGCAGGCGGGTGCTCCACCCCTCGATCCGGCACATCTCGGCGTAGAAGTCGCGTTTCAACGGGTCGTCGAGGTAGATGAGCTGTTTGAAATGCGTCCAGGCCAATTGTCTCCGCAGTGCGGAGACAATCGTTTCTGCCGGAAAGACCTCGGCGAACTTCAGCATGTGGCGGAGCGATTTGTCGTCGAACCCACGGCCGAACTCCGCCGACAATTGTCTCCCCAGCGCGGAGACAATCTCCTGGCCATAAGCGGCTCGTTCATGGTTCAGAATGTCTGCCTGGACTCGCCGACCGATGTGCCAATACAGAGTCGTCAGCGCCGAATCAACCGCCCGCGCGACACCTTCGCGGGCCTGGACGATCATCGTCCGCAGCTCTCCCAGCAGCGCCGTGTCCACACGTACCTGGCGCGTCACGGCCTGGGTCTTGTTCTGTGCGATGGGTCGCCTGCGGGTCATAGGTCTAGGTTTTCTTCGATGTCTCTGGTACGGGCAGCCTGATTCGTCCTGTCAGCAATTCCTGTATTAATTGTGTCCAGGTCTGGAGGTGTGTT
>JBDTWG010000394.1:0-3503 GCA_040006855.1 Nitrospira sp. | reverse complement strand
ACGCCTGTATAAGTGCCTGTATGCGCTTCCGCAGAGGGGGATGCCTCTCTGACCCGCGATCCGGACTTGCATGCCCACACTGGTACATGCCCACTGCTTGGTGGACAATATCAAGGGCAGTGAGATAAAAGATCCCGCCTTGAAGAGCAACGTTTGGGGGTAGTAAATCGAGTTCATCTGAGGATATCGCTTCCCACTTAAGAGCGAAACGGTCAGCAGCCAATTCTTTTTCGTGACCTGAGAGGCGCAGGTCCTTATTTGCAATGTGCCCGTATTCATGTGCGATAGCGAATCGCTGAGCGTGGTCCACGAGCAAGCCCCAAGGGGTGCGATAGGCACCGGAGGGTGGCACGAAAGATTTTGAATGTGGTAAACCAGTGAATAACCATCTATGTAGCAGACCATAAAGCCGTTCCATTGGGCCAGCATCTGTCTTTAGCACCTCTTCAAGGTCTTCTTGAGTGTGATTAAAGACCTGCTCGAACCCCTGCTCAGCGCCTTTGTAACGCCAGCTCAGGACGACTGATTCGGCGGCCTGGAAAATGAAAGAAAAGAAGGAGTCCGACAGTATTACTAAATAATAGTCGCCGTACTGCCGTGTTTCGATGCTCGGTTTATGGTCCGGCACCGTCCCAATTAAAATGCGCTGAAGTGAAATATGACTAAAGTCCTGCAACCCGCCTAAATCTTGGCGTGAGAGGACCATTTCAATAGACGCTGCTTGTCTCGCTAACTGCTCCAAATACTCCGGAACTTCATCTATGCCCGGCTTAATACGCTGCATGACCTCCCGAGTTCGCTCCCATCGGGCCCATTCGGAAAGAACCTGGTACCGGAACACACCATCACGGATGTATGGATAGTCCTTTATCGCCATGCTTTCTCGCAGGTCCGCTTGTTTCATTGCATCACGTAAAACTTGTCCTTCGTCCAGCTCCCTTTCTTTACCAGCGACAACCCTCTGCTCCTGCTGATATTGCCTAAGAAACAGAACGCCATCATTTTGGGACGCTCCGTTCTCCACTTGCGAGCGTTCATTGTCGTCGTTCTTGGTCAATCTTATTTTGGACGAAGGGTTGCATAAAGACCCAGAGCAGCCCGTCCCAAATGTCTCCAACTTACGCATTTCAGTAGCCTGTGGTTGGTAACATTCTGCCCGCGTTTGCAATAGAACATTCCCGATCGCCAGCAGTGTAATAAGTCCTTTTATACAGCGTTTCATCTAGCCATCCTACGGCCACTCCGGTCAGCCATGCAAAATCAATCCATTCGATGTAATGCCGCTTATACAAAGCAAAGTGAGCGTCGTATAAACAGGAGCCGAGGGGGGCAACGGGGCACCTGTTCCCGTAGACACATGTTTTTTACATTTCGCCTTTGATCATGAGGTCGGAGCCGCAGATGGCATAGGCCTCGGGAATGTATTCCTGGCCGAAGAGTTCAAGGTCGGCACTTGGATTCAGGCCAGCTTCACGATCCTTGATCAGTCTTTCCGACTCGGAGAGCATCCCGCCGGTCCCGGCCGTGGGGTCGTATAACTTGATGACTTTGCCTTCCTTGTACACGAGGTCGTCGTAGGTGAAAAGCAGCGTCACCATGAGCTTGATGACCTCGCGCGGGGTGAAGTGGTCTCCGGCTTCTTCGTTGGCCTGCTCGTTAAAGCGCCGGACGAGGTCTTCGAACACATAGCCCATCGCTTTATTCGGGATAGTGTCCGGATGGAGGTCCACAGCGGCGACTTCCTTCACCACTTCAAACAGCCGGTTGGTTTCTTCCAGCTTTTCGATTTCTTCCTCAAACTTGAACTTTTCGATAATCTTCCGCGCTCGGGAGGAGAATCCAGCGATGTAGTTGCCCAGATTGGCGGCGAGCTTGTCCGGATCACCGAGAAGCGTTTCGAAGGTGAACTCGCTAATGTTGTGGAAAGTCAAATCGAATTTGTTATTGATGATTTTCTCGATGGTCTCGGCGTCATGCTTTTTCTCAGCTTTGAGCTTCTTGTGCATCGCAATGACGGCGTCCTTGGTCTCTTCAAGTATGCAATCGAGGCGGCGAAGCACGTTGAGCGGAATCATCACTTTTCGGTATTGCGGCGGCCGGTAAGGTCCGCGTAAGAGATTGGCAATGTTCCAAATTATATCGCCGTGCTCTTTGAAGGCCTCGAACTTTTTCATGGGATGGCACCCTCCGCAGTGTTTGGTGTAGGGAAGACAGGCATGTGAAGGCTAACGATTGCCCGTGGGGGCAGATGGTGGTTGTATGAGATCAATTGGATCGGATGTTAGCTCCGAGGACTCTGATTCCGTGGAGGTACTGTCGGCAGGCTAGGGTACCACCAAACTATTTTCGCGCAGGATACCCGTTTCGCCAATAAAAATCATGCGACTTCCGCAAAGGAGGTACAGACAACGAGCTGCCCTACCCATTTACTATGCCGAGGCGAGGATCCTCTGCACCGTGCAATTGCCAATCTTTAGTTCTCTCGCGATCTTTCTCATGCCGTTTCCTTTACCGCGAAGGGCGATGACCTTTGCTTCTATCTCTGAACCGACTCGTGGCCTTCCCAAGGTTTTTCCCTGGGCCTTCGCTCGCCTGAGGCCCGCCTTGACGCGCTCTTGGATCATCGACCGTTCAAACTCTCCGAATACGCCAAGCATCTGGAACATGGCGCGGCCCGCTGGTGTGGTCGTGTCAATGCCTTGCTGATGCAGGTACAGATCGACCTTCTTCGCATGAAGCTCGTTTAAGAAGCCAATCAGATGCAGCAGGCTCCGGCCCAGCCGATCTACGGACCAGGCCGCGACAAGATCGAACTCTTTCCGAGTGACTCCTTTAAGGATCGCGTTAAATTGAGGCCGTTCATCGCGTCCCTTCGCTCCGCTGATGCCCTTGTCAACGAACTCCCTCATGACCTCCCACCCCTGCCGCACGGCCACGGCGCGAAGTTCGCGGAGCTGGTTCTCGACGCTCTGCCCATCTGTGCTGACCCGTGCATACAATGCAACCCGCTTTGCCATGGAGCCTCCCTGTTCATTGTTGGCCGGAAAGTAGCATGCATGCTGTCCTATATTCAACTGTTTTTAGGACCCCACGGTTAGCAAAAGCGGCCCCGCATGAATACGGGCAATTAGATGAGTATTTCTTTGGGGTTTTTAGGACACGGTGGTTGGGCGTTTCGATGAAGGAACGGCCCATCGCCTGACGGGGTAGGCCACCTGATGCTCGGCTGGGTTGTCCTGTTGGAAGCGATTTAAGTACGAGGCTCGCGTGTCCGTTTGAGACCGTGCATGTGATGTGGATAGACACCTCGATAGGAGAGCAGTCCTGCCCCGACGACACCCGCACCGATACAAACCCAGTTCAAAGAGTCCCATTCCGCGAGGCCAAACAGGCTATTGGTGTCCGCGAAGGGTTCGAATATCCTCACATCCCAGTGCATGATGCTATCTAAGGAATCTCTGATTTATTCTCCTCGCGCAGTATGCTAAACGGAGCGCATTACT
>JBDTWG010000393.1:0-3505 GCA_040006855.1 Nitrospira sp. | reverse complement strand
AAAACGGACCAAAATCACGGTTGTCCGTGTCCGCATCGACAAGCACACAAAGGAAGAGGCAGCTGTCGGACTGGCGGTGATGGGACTGACCGTATCCGAAGCTTTTTTGTGTCACCGTGTCCATAGGGCCGCAGCCTTTTTTCCCAGTACGGCAAAGCTTACTTCTCAGGTTTTCTGGGCACCTCTCAAGGCTTCACTGGTTCCTCTTGTCACGATGGAGATGTGCTATTCCTACATGATGAATTTCAATTGATTGCGCAAATGGAATTAAAGTGCCGCGAGGTCATCCCGACACGTTCTCATCCGCCTGGAACTCTGCTTCCGGAGCAAGTTCCCGATTGTGCAATGTGCGGCGATGAGTTCCCACCGCGAGGCCCAGCGCAACGACGATCATAATCGCCGCGACTGCGAATGTAATCTGCATACCGGTGGCAACGGCCTCGGGACGAGCTGTTGTGATGTCGATCGTCGCTGATGCGAATGCAAACACCGCTCCCATTAAGGAGGCACCGGTGATGCGGCCGAGATTGCGCGAGAGGTTGAGCATGCCGGAAATCACGCCTCGCTGGTCCGGGTTGATATCCGACATGACGGCAGTGTTGTTGGCCGTCTGAAACAATCCATAGCCCGCGGTGATGAGGACGATGGGGGCGATGTAGCCGGTAATACCGAGCGTTGCCGACATCATGGATAGGATGAAGGAACCGGTCGCCATCCCGATGAGCCCGACGATGGTCACCCGTGATGCGCCAAAACGGTCCGCCATGTGACCAGCGGGCACCCCCGTCATTGCGGCAACAAGCGGACCGACCGACAGGACGAATCCAACCATAGCTGCATTGAGCCCGAGCGCCCGCGAGAGATAGAATGGTCCGACCACCAGGGTCGCCGTCACCACGGTCGTGACGAGTGCGCTCATGGCCAGGCTCGCACGCAGCACGGGATCCCGGAATATGGCCAATCCGATTAAAGGCGATGCGGCTCTCGCCTCGACGGGCACAAAAAGTCCGACTCCAAGCGCGGCAACCGCCAGCAGAGCCAGGTTGAGCCAACCGAAACTGCCGCGCCCCATCGTCACGGCCAGGGCATACGCCGCGAGCGTCAGACCCAGCAGCAGCGTGCCCATATGGTCGAATTTGGCCCGATCCGTCTTCGGCTTCTGACGATCAACGGGCAGATAGTGCTGCGCGAGAAGAAAAGTCAACATACCCAGGGGTATGTTGATGAGGAAGATGGCTCGCCAACTGAATCCGGCGATCAGCAGACCGCCGAGCGATGGACCGAGAGCGGTGCCGACCGCGGACATCGTGCCGAGCAGACCCATGGCGCTCCCGGTCTTTGCCTTCGGAACCGTTTCCCCGACAAATGCCATGGAAAGAGCCATCATGATGGCCCCTCCAAGGCCCTGCGCCGCCCGCCCGGCGATCAGTAGCCAGAACGAGGGCGCGATGCTGCACAGGACCGAGGCCACCGTGTAGAGGAGAATTCCCGCGAGTAGCAGCCGTCGGCGGCCAATGATGTCACCGAGCCGTCCGACGCTGACAATCAGGGTTGTGGCGGCGAGGAGATACGCGAGGATCACCCACTGGACCTCCTGGAAAGACGCAGTGAACGCCTGAGCCAACGTCGGCAAGGCCACATTGGCGATGCTGGTGTCGAGGGAAGACAGCAACATGGATAGGGAGAGGCTGACGAGTGCCCACCGCACCGAAGGAGTCCGTTCAGAACTTTCAGCTGCGACCTCATCTTGTTTTGTAATAATTTGGTTCACAATGCCCTCCGCTTTTTTGGCCACTCTCGATTTCGAGCTATCCAAAATATACCCTCTGGCTTGACATGGCGGAAGACGTACCGCTTGCACTGTATTCGTGCGTTTGACGCTACACCAGGAACAAACTGTGCTAAAATCAATCCATGTCGACCCCTGATTTCAACTTGCTGGTCACGCTTGATGCGGTGCTCGCGGAAGGGAGTGTTGCGCGCGCAGCCAGACGGTTGCGGCTGAGCCCGTCCGCGATGAGCCGCGCGCTGGCGCGATTGCGTGAAACGATTGGCGATCCACTATTGGTGAGGGCCGGACGCGGTCTCGTGCCCACACCCCGAGCGGTAGAACTCCGCGAGCGTGTCAGTCAGCTCGTGCAGGACGGAGAAGCCGTTCTTCGGCCTGCCGAGAAGCTCAACCTCACACTGCTCGTCCGAACGTTCACGCTCCGCACCAGCGAAGGCTTTGTGGAGAACTTCGGACCGGATCTCATTGCTCGCATCCACAAGGAAGCTCCCGGTGTACGGCTACACTTCGTGCAGAAGCCAAACAAAGACAGCGCGCCACTTCGCGACGGGACCGTCGATCTGGAAACCGGCGTTGTGGGGGACACGACTGCTCCGGAGTTGCGTGCACAAGCATTGTTCCGGGACCATTTTATTGGCGTCGTGCGAAGCGGGCATCCGCTGAGCAAAGGGAAGATCACGCCCTCCCGTTATGCTGCTGGCAGGCACATCGCTGTCTCGCGGCGGGGTCACGATAAGGGACCGATTGATGAAGCCTTGGAGGCAGTCGGGCTGGAACGGGAGATCGTGACGATCGTCGGTGGTTTTTCGACCGCGCTGACGCTAGCCAGGGTTTCCGACCTGATCGCCAGCGTTCCCGAACGACATACCGGAATCCTTCGTGCCTGCATGCATAGTTTTCCCCTTCCGGTCTCTACTCCGGAGGTGACAGTTGCATTGCTCTGGCACCCACGGCTTGATGCTGATCTCGCGCATCGCTGGCTACGTGGTCACGTTCGGGATATTTGTACGACCACCCGCTGAAGGGGTACCTCTCTCTTAGACCACCGGGAGAAGATTGCCGATTGCCTGTCGGATCAGGTGCTCCCCATTGAGGTTGAGGAGCAGTCCTAAAGATGGCTGTTGGTAACACGACTACTTACTCCACCCAAGGTGAAGGCGATTTATGAGAGACTAGCAAGGGGGGATGGATCTGAACCGTATGGTGAGTTTAAGTTTGCTGTTTCAGAGAGAATGGATGAAGCCTGCGAACGAACCGGAAACATTCGCTTCCTTGGTGAATTATTCCCCAATGGTTCATTAGGGTTTTGGGGCACGAATTGGGGAGCCTGTTTTCCGGGTGCTGCGCTTATTCCTTCCTATCTGTTATGTCCATCCTCATAGATGGACGGAAAAAACGGGCCAATTTCTACGGTGTCCTTACTGAAATTCTGCCCCTTGCCGCGTTCCCCCGCCATCTCCTCTGTAAGCTGGCCTTCTTCCCCAAACCGCGTACGAAAGACATTCGGTAAGTGCTGAGTATTGTCCGTATGACCAGTATCTTCTTGTTCGAATTCTTGAATTATCCTCCGCCCTCCTGCGGTAACCTTCCATTCCTCAAAGTCATGTCGACATTGCTCCAGATTTAATTCGCACCAGACGAAATGCTTATCATCCAGTGTGCTGAGATAGAGATCAATCTATAGTGGACCCCAAAATTCAGACCACCAGTCTAGTA
>JBDTWG010000392.1:0-3529 GCA_040006855.1 Nitrospira sp. | reverse complement strand
TGATGCGACTCGCGCGTTCGTTCGAATCGGACGCCGACCGAGCCGGCGACCATGGCGAGCGGAGCGTGAAGCTTGCGAATCCAGATGCGGACCCGGTCCACCGGAAACTCCGCAAACATCATCCCGAGGAGCTGTTCCGCCAACGCTTCCAACAGTCTGCACTCGAGCGAGGTTCCCAGGAACACGAGGCGTTTCGCTACCTGGGCATAGTCAATGGTCTCCTCGAGCCGATCCGACAAGGCGGCGGGTTCAACCGATGCCTCTAATTCCAGGTCGACCGCGATGAGTTGCGCCTTCCGGCGTTCTTCGTCCGTCACGCCACAGTGGCCGTAAAACTCCAAGCGTTCAATGATGATGCGCTCCGCCATGGCGGCATTGTCGTGGATGGCCTTTCGGACTGTCAAGCAAGGGGAGGGAGCGAAGGTGATCCATTGATCCGGTGAAGGCACGCCGGCTCACCGTCTTGCCGGCGTGCGCAGACCTGACGCTCATTATTCTTCGCGTCGCGCACCTCGCGCAACGCGCCGTCTCCGCAGACCCTCGTTGGACGCGCGCAGGGGGAGATCAATCGGGCCACCTTCGTGTGAGTGACGTGACGAGGTCAACCGTTGAGAGGGGAAAGTGTACAAGCAGAGGGGAATTAGAGTGCGGGACCGTGAAAACTTTTGTAGTAAGCGGACTTTTGCGCGATCGAATGTCGGATGAGCGGCGTTCGGGTGCGGGCTTGAGTCAACGGTTCGGCCAAGGTGCATGTCGCTTCAATCCTGACAACAAGACTGACAGGAGGTGTCTAGGCAGCGGCACGCAGAGCCCCGCATCACAGCTGCGTGTGAATGGTTGCCATACCCGCTGAGCCAATAGCGGTATCGTCTGTGAGGACATTCGGTCAACGAGGTTTTGACCGAGATGGTGCGCTTTGGCGCCTAACAACTCGATGACCTGCTTGGCGGTGCAGTCGGCCTCTTGGTTGAGCTGAAGGTGGTTCAACTCGGCCTTGTACACCTTCCGCTTCCGCCACGTTTGGGTCAGACCCACAGCTGCCACGACGGTGAGAAGGAGGGGATTCGGCGGGATGGAGAACAACCATCTCCACCATTCGTACAGAGCAAGGACGGCAAGGCATGCTGGTAACGCGAGGAAATCCGCCCATTGGTGTCGAAGCAGGCGCAGGCGCTCTTCCACTGACTGACCGGGAGAGCGCAACGGCGTCATCTGAAGGGGCGTGCGACGGTTTCTTGAATTGAATAATCGCGCCGACCGGAACATTGCGGACACCTCCTGCTCTGAGCGTTGTGATCTTCAGAAGGCATTGTAGGTCAGGCTGGTTGATTGGAATAGAAAAGACAGATTTCTTGCAGCGCTCGTCCGTTGCCTTGGTCAGACGTGGTGTACCGGATAGTTGCGCCCGAGATGGTCACGGAGAAGTCGGAGAGAGTGTTGTGGATTTTCGTTCCCTATTCCATTTGCGCATGATTACGTGTATGAACGTGGAGCAATGATTTGTATGATCAGAGGCTCACTCACTCAACTATTACAGGAGGCAGCTTATGGCGAAGGGCATGCAACAGAAGAAGACGGCCAAGAAGAAACCCGCTAAGACGCTCATGGAAAAACGTGCCGAAAAGAGCGCGAAGAAGGGCCGCTAACTCGGCAGCCACCTGCTATCCCGTCATCACATGCGTCCCCGAGACCACGGCAGATTCCACGCCGTCCTCGGAACGCAGATTGATGGCGGTGAGCTTACGGAGTGGGGTCGCGCACATGCCGACTCGTGAGACGCGCATGTTTGGCTAGGAGACGCGAAAGAAGGAGCGTAGGCAGTTCGGTTGTGAACGCGACGAGGTATAAGTATCACCGGCCCCAGGGCCGGCTACGAGAGAAGCCTCAACGTATCTTTTGCAAGAGTCCCTCGGCGACGATCGAATTTGGATCGCCGCCCACGATCATATCCTTATCGCCGAAGTGAGAGTTCGATCGGGTCGTCACCCGCATGTTCAAACCTCCTGGCGCGAGAGTATATTCGAAGAGGGCGACTTCTTGCCGCTGATCCATATAGCCTTGACTCGCACGTTCAAAGGAGCCGACAATTCCCACTGACAGTCGGTTCGGTCCTTGTTCAAACGTCTTCACCACCATTCGTTGCACACCGCCTCCTCGAGGCACGTATTCCACCATTTGCCCGATGTGCGACAATTCAATCTGCCGCGCGACCCCTTTATTGTTCGTGTAGGAATAGAGGGGAAAGCCTTGCGGACTAAAATCGACTTGGACTTCGGCCTGACTGCCGTCGGAGCTGGCGAGTGTGCCTTTCCACCCGCCGGTCAAATCCGCAGCGTTCACTGTGACGACCATCATCATCAGGCACAGAGCCGTCGCGACACCCATACGCCCTGTTGCGGTCATGAACGCCTCCTCACAGTTATTCCAGGCTCTTCGCCTCGAAGTTTTCCAGGACCTCATCTTTAACGGTATAACTGATTTCAAGTGGATTGCAGCAGACTTCACAGTCTTCGACGTAGGTGTGATGGTGAACCGAGAGGTCTAAGACCATCGAGATCTCTGCACCGCAAGAAGGGCAGGTGAAGAAGTGTTCCACAGCAGGAAGAGCCTACTGCAACTTTCCATGCCATGCAATCCCGGCCGTGACAGCCTGGCCTGTCCGAACGTGCGCCGGCCGCTTAGACATTGAAGGATGCTGTCGCGCAAAGCGCGCTGCGGTTCCAAGCGTGAATAGATTCGGTGTCTGGCTGGCCGGTAGCCCGGCCTTGATGGCGGCATGGAACTTTGCGTAATTCCCGCGGTAGCCGCCGTGATTCCAGACCTTCAGCAACTGTTCCGTGAACGCGCCGTTGTGGTCGCCGTCCATGGAGGTCTGATTGTCCTGACAGCCCGAGATCAGGATCACCGACGGCTTAAACTGTTTTGCAATCGCGGTCAGCCGGGGGCTCACCGCAATTTGAGCGAGTATGCTGTCCGGGTCCGGCGCGGAGGCTTTTCCAGCGGCCTCTGCCACGTCTCGTTGCACCTTGTCATAGAAGGCCTGATGCTCGCGATAGGTGCGAATGCCGACGGCCAGGGGCATCATTTTTGAGCGTCCGGTCGACAGCACGCCGTCGCGTTGAGGAGGCATGGCACGGGTCACGGTGCCGCTATGGCAGCTATCGGACAGGACCAGGATGCGGACACCGGCTGCGAAGCGGCTCAACTCGAAGTATAACTCGTCGTCGATGAGCTGGCCATCGAAGAGGCACCATGTTTCGTCTTGTTTATCTGCTTCCTCTCCTGTCACGTCGGGCACCTGGCCCCCGTGACCCGAATACGTGAGGAAGAAAAGGTCGCCGCTCACCAACCGCTTGGCCGCATGTCGCATCGCAGCCAGCACATGGGCGCGTGTCCCTTTCTTGGTCAGCAGCAGAGTAGATTTCATGCCGCGCGACTTCGCGATTGCCGCCATATCCTTCGCATCAAACTCACAGGCAGCGAGCGGGCCATCCCAGCCACCGTATGCGGCAGGGCTCACTGCATTCAG
>JBDTWG010000391.1:0-3558 GCA_040006855.1 Nitrospira sp. | reverse complement strand
AGATACAAATGAAGCTGTGGAACGCGCTTGGCCCTGGAAATCATTATTACTTCATTGATGCGTGTCGCAATCCGATTCCGAGAAATGAAATTGAGGTGCCTATACTTGGTAAGAAATTCCCCACGTCCAATCGAGGCCGGTCTCAATTCTACACACTATATTCGACCGCGCTTGGGCAAGTGGCAAAGGTCAATAGTGGGTTTACACAATTATTATTGAAGGGACTTCAAGGCGCAGGAACGGCTAAAAAGTGGGAAGAAGGTAAGATGTATGTCACTTTCGAGCGGTTGCGGGACTATCTTAAAGCCAAACTCAAGAACCAGGAAGTTCAAGCAAACACGCATGCTGATGGTGACGGCTTTATTATGGAGTTAAAGCCTGTACCAAAATACGATTGCGAAGTAGTAGTCACTAACGCCGCTTCGAGCGAATCATTCAAACTCAAAGTCAGCAATGATCTGATGGGCGCTAAATCGTATTCGTTTCAAGGCAGTTCGTACAAAGTTCTGCTTAAGCCATTTGATTACTATCTGGAAGTGACTCATCCATCAGTCAACGTCGTTCAGGTAGATCCGCCATTACCAGGCCCTTTGAGTCTGTATGATCCAGCTATTGTGCGCTTTCAGAAGGAAACGACTTTACCCACCAGCAGTCCCGCGACGGTTGCCTTGCCACGCAATGCAAATGTGACTTTTGAAGCAGCACCCGGCACCGAAGTCCGTCTTGTGAGCGAACAGTCGGGTGCGACAATCTCGGACATCGGCAGTCTAACCGCAAACGTACAGTCCGGGAAATATGTGGCGAACGTTGTCGAACGCGGTATCAATATACAGCGCAGCTCGATCACGATCGAACCAGGCAAGGATATCGTTATCGATCTTCTCGATAGGCCCAAGAGTGATGTGCGGGAAAAGATACTCAGTTCATTTTCTCACTCTGGGACATCCCGTTATGCGGAATTTTCCGAAACGCTCGGCAGTATGGCCAATTGGGATTTGAGTTTGTGGCTCTCAGTGTTGGGCGCGTCGCACATCGTGAGTGACCCTAAGAAATTCAGAATGTTAAAGAAGCTGCCGATTGATAGCTTCAGGGATGTCAAGAAGGGCGATTCGCCCGTTTACGTGCTGGGAGGATTTGAAAAGACCAAAGGCCATTTTGGTGTCGCTCTCAGCAATGGGCCAAAGGTTAAATGGGAGCCACTGAAAAAAATAGACGGTCTAGTTGGTATCTATGAGAAGCGAATCAAGGCAGCTCCCGGCTCTCATTTACTTTCGCTCAGGATTGCAAAACAATCACCAGTGACGATTGCGGTATATTGTCTTCCCAATCGCGCAACCTTTATCACCTTCGTCGAGGATTCTGAAGGCCACTTAAGAACCCATCAATATCTATTGCCGATTCACAGCCTTTTTAAGTATCTAGATTACAAGGTTTTACTATATCTCAATTACAAGCCGTTGCATTTAGTGAGAACGATGGCCCTTGCACAAAACCGTTTTGCCAACAACCATCAAGTAACCCCGAAAGATAATACCGAGGAAAAGCAGGATTGGGATGCGTTGATGCGTGGGAAATGGTTAGACCCAATAATGTCGCTCATTGCCTGTTATGAGATCATCAGGCGTGGCAAGGTCAACAGTCAAAAAGGAACTCTAAAGACCGTCATAAGAAATTTGAGGACATACTTCCCAGGCATTCCAGACACTGAAGTAATAGCGAACTTAATTGGATTGAAGGCTAACATTATGGATAAGCCTCCGTTGCTAATGGACGGGGTGCTTAGTCTCGAAGATGCGGAGCAGAATCTGCCGCTTTCGGAATCGAAACTCGATTACACAAGCCCATGGACAGCATGGCGTGGGGCGGTGAACGAAACAGTTGGGCTCGCGCGAAAGGGGAGCGGAAGGTGATAGAGATGTTGAAAGATGATCACCGTAAAGTGAAAGGTCTTTTAGACGAGTTCGATTCTGCCGAGGGAAGTGAACGCGGGGAAATCGCCGCCACGGCAATCATGGAACTCGTGATCCATGCCGAGTTGGAGGAAAAGCTCATTTATCCCGCCATTAGCCAAGAAATCGAAGAAGACGATATGATGAATGATGCGATCGAGGAGCACGCTGTGTGACCACTTTTGTGACCAGACTCGGCAGGAAGGAAATGGAAAGAACAGGAAGGCATAGAACTAATGGAATGCTTCAAAGCTGTCGATATTGCAACAATTGTGGGGAAAACCATTTGCAATAGCGAGCGTTGTCAGAAACGGTGTTTTCTCCCTCTTAATCAGCGGGCCATAGGGTTGCCCGCCTCATCCTAAGCAGCCAATGCAACCCCTTCAATTTTAAAGGAAAGAGCTTTTACCAACGATGGTGGTGGAGGGCAGGGGAGTTGAACCCCCGACCCCTACGTTGCGAACGTAGTGCTCTCCCAACTGAGCTAGCCCCCCACACTTCTCACGTCACGCGGCATTATACACAACCAGCGCCTCGGTCTCCATACCAACCTGCAGATCCACCGTCTGCGCTATACCGGATTGTGAAAACCGCTCGTGGGCGATTCTGCTTCCGTCACCATCACTCGCCGTCCCTCCACGCGCAGCCTTCCCTCCGCGTACAACTGAATCGCATGAGGGTAGATCCGGTGTTCCTGTTCCAAGATGCGGGCCGCAAGGGTATCGGCGGTATCGCCTGCCACAATCGGCACGGCAGCCTGCACGATGATGGGACCTTCGTCCACCCCTTCCGTCACAAAATGCACCGTACAACCGGCGATTTTGCACCCGTGGTCGATGGCCTTTTTCTGCACATCCAGGCCAGGGAACGATGGGAGCAGGGACGGATGAATATTCATCATCCGGTTTGCATAGGCGGTGACCAGGCCCGCCGTCACGATTTTCATGTACCCGGCCAGGAGCACGAGATCCACCTCATGCTTCTGCAACACCTCAAGCACCGCCTTATCGTAGGCTTCGCGACTGTCCGGACGACCGGCATACGGTTTCGGATCCAGCCATACAGCCGGCGCGCCATGCTTCCGGGCTCGCTCAAGTCCACCGGCATCTTGTTTATTACTGATTGCGACCGCGACCTCAGCCGACAACGTCCCCGCCTCAATGGCATCGATGATCGCCTGTAAGTTGGATCCCCGGCCAGAAACCAACACGCCGAGACGCACCAGACGCGGTGAATTACCCGACATACTCAACCACACCCTCGTCCTTCGTCTGCGCCACCATCTCACCAAGATGATAGGCTCGGTCGCCCAATTCCTCGGCTTTGGCCATAACCAGGTCGGCATGTTCAGGAGCGACGACCAAAATCAATCCGATGCCCATATTGAATACCCGATACATTTCGTCGAGCGCGACCGTTCCGCGTTTCTGAATCACCTGGAAAATCGGCAACACCGGCCACGATCCGCGGCGGATACGCGCGCCGCAGCGAGCTGGAAAGACGCGCGGCAGATTTTCGGTAATCCCGCCACCGGTGATATGCGCGATCCCCTTGATCGGGCAAGCTTCGGTCAACGAGAGAACCTGTTTGGCATAAATCCGGGTGGGGG
>JBDTWG010000390.1:0-3575 GCA_040006855.1 Nitrospira sp. | reverse complement strand
GCCATTCCGTAGGTGTCATGAAAATGGAGCGACAGGCGAACCGCTTCGATGTCCGACATCACGGTATCGAGCAACGCCCGTATGTCCGACGGCGAGGCCTTGCCGATCGTCTCGCCCAACGAGATGTCATCGACACCAAGGTCGAGCAGTCGTTTCATCACGTCCCGGACATGCGCAGGGGCGATCCGACCTTCATAAGGACAAAATACTACCGTGGAGACGTAGGCTCGCACCGCTATCCCGTCCCGTGTGGCCGCCGTCACGATCGGTCTGAAGCGCGCGAGTGATTCCTGCACCGTGGCCTTAATGTTACGCTGTGTGAAGCTATCCGAGGCCGCCGTGAAGACCGCGATCTTGTTGACGGCTGCTGCCCGCGCCCGCTCAAGGCCGCGTTGGTTCGGGACTAATGCAGAATAGGTGACACCCGGGATCCGATCGATGGCGCGAAAGACTTCGTCGGAATCTGCAAGTTGCGGGATGGCGGTGGGTGACACGAAGGAGCCGGCTTCAATTTCCACCACGCCGGTTCGCGACAGGGAATTGATCAAAGCGATCTTGCGCGCGGTCGGAACGAACTCCGGTTCGTATTGTAGTCCGTCCCGCGGAGACACCTCGGTGATCCGGATGGGCGATTGGCGTAGGCTATGTAGGCCGGCCTGCAACATGTTGTGCCTTCAGCTCGCGTGGCTTGGCCCATGATGGCAATCGCTTCTCCACAAAGGCTCGCAGTCCTTCACTCGCCTCCGGCGCGCAACGAGCGCCGGCGTTGGCCTCTGCGCAGGCCGTCCAACGATCCCCCTCGGGCAAGGGAAGTAGCCTGTGAATCAACGCTTTGCTCTCCCTGGTGGCACGGGGAGCCAAGCGCATGATCGCCTCGATTAATTCGGTGATGCGATCGTCAAGATCGCTCTGGGGAACGACGTCATGGACAAGGCCAAACCGGTGAGCAACCGACGTGCAGAATGTTTCGCCGGTCAGGCAATACCGGCGAAGAAATGATTCGCCGGCCTTGCGCAGGAGAAAGGGCGTGATGACTGCCGGAATCAGACCAAGCCTGGCCTCGCTGAGGGAAAACGTCGCATCTTCGGCCGCGACAACGATGTCGCAGACCGCCATCAGTCCGAGTCCCCCTCCGAAGGCAGGCCCCTGCACCCGGCCAATGAGTGGGCAAGGGGATTCGTCGATCGCGCGAAACATCCGGGTGAGACGATGGGCGTCATCCTTTGCCTGGGCTTCTGAAATCGGTGACCCGGACTGCATCCACTGAATGTCGGCTCCAGCGCAAAAGACAGGCCCGGCGCCGGCGAGCACTACTCCTCTCAACGACGGCTCCTGCGCCAGCTCTTCGAACGCCTCAGTGAGTTCCGTCACCATCAGGCCGTCGAAGGCGTTGCGCCGTTCAGGCCGGTTGAGCGTGACGCGGGCGATACTGCCATCCGATTCAACGGCGACGGTCGTAAACTGGCCCATTCGTGGCTCCTCCGTTTCTGTCGTCTTCACATACGAAACACCGGCACATGGGTCTCTTTCGGCGGGGTACACGCGGCGATATCCAGGCAGAGACCCAAGACTTTACGCGTCTCCAGGGGATCCAGAATGCCGTCGTCCCAGAGACGCGCGCTGCTGAAATAGGGGCTGCCCTCTTGGTCATATTGCCGCAGGGTAGACTCGGTAATCCGTCGCTGCTCTTCATCCGACAGCCGGTTCTTTTCACGCGCGCGCTGTTGTTGCTTCACCGTCACCAGTACCTGCGCGGCCTGTTGCGCGCCCATCACCGAAATCCGCGCGTTAGGCCAACAGAACAGGAACCGGGGGCCGTACCCGCGCCCACACATGGCGTAGTTGCCGGCTCCATGGGAGGCGCCGATCAGAATCGTGAACTTGGGGACCTCGGCAGTCGCGACGGCCTGCACCATCTTAGCGCCGTCTTTGATGATGCCCTTGGTCTCGTACTCTTTCCCGACCATGAACCCGGTGATGTTTTGCAGAAAGACCAGCGGAATACGCCGTTGCGCGCAGAGTTGGACAAAATGCGCTCCCTTCAGGGCGGATTCCGAAAACAGCACTCCGTTGTTGGCAACGATGCCCACGAGGTGACCCATCCAGTGGGCGAAGCCACAGACCAGCGTGGAACCGTATCGTGCCTTGAATTCCTGGAAGCGACTGCCGTCCACGAGCCGCGCAATCACCTCCCGGACTTCCCATTTCTGACGCGGATTTGCGGGAATGATTCCATAGAGTTCTTCGGCGGGATACAGGGGCTCGTCGATCTGTTCTCGACGCAGTCTCGGGGGCCGTCGTCCCAAGGTGGTGATGATCGAACGGCAGATGTCCAACGCTTCCCGATCGTCCTCCGCCAGATGATCACTGACGCCGGACAGGCGGGTGTGGAGATCGGCGCCGCCGAGTTCTTCGCTGGTGACCTCTTCGCCGGTCGCAGCCTTCACCAGCGGCGGGCCCGCCAAATAAATCGTGCCGGTTCCCTTGACGATGACGTTCTCATCACACATGGCCGGCACGTAGGCGCCGCCGGCTGTGCACATGCCCATGACCACGGCGATCTGGGCAATACTGGCTGCGGACATGCGTGCCTGATTGAAGAAAATCCGCCCGAAATGTTCCTTGTCGGCGAAGACCTCGGCCTGCATCGGCAAGAAGACGCCGCCTGAATCCACGAGATAGATCGCCGGCAACCGGTTCTCCAGCGCGATCTCCTGCGCCCGTAGATGCTTCTTGATGGTCATGGGGAAATAGGTGCCCCCTTTGACCGTCGCGTCGTTCGCAGCGATCACACAGAATCGCCCGGACACGGAGCCGATCCCGGTGATCAACCCGGCAGCCGGGACTTGATTGTCATACATGTCGAAGGCGGCGAGGGGGCTCAGTTCGATCCAGGGAGAACCTCGATCAAGCAGCGCAGCAATGCGCTCGCGCGCGGTTAGCTTCCCGCGTTTCCTGTGCAGCGCGACGGCATCGGCCGGTCCACCGGCCGCCACCAAGGCCAGGTGCTTCTTGAAACCGGCCATCAGGCTTTCGTAATGGGCATGGGCACGGCGAAAGTCTTCCGATATCTGAACCACTGCGGTCTTCAGCACGCGCATGGCAGAAGTCCTCTCAACGCTCGATTCGAAGTCCCTTCACGAAGTCCACGATGTCATGCATCGGCGTAGCCGGCCGAAACAACATCTGCACGCCGGCTGCTTTCAGCCGCGGTACGTCGTCGTCGGGGATAATGCCTCCGCCGAACACTGTCACGTCTCCTGCACCTTTTTCCTTCAGCAACTCCAGCACGCGGGGAAACAGGGAGTTGTGGGCGCCGGAATGGATACTGAGACCGATGGCCTGCACGTCTTCCTGAATTGCGGTTGCCACGATCTGTTCCGGAGTTTGATGCAGCCCGGTATAAATGATCTCCACCCCTGCATCACGGAGCGCCCGGACGACGAGCTTTACGCCCCGGTCATGTCCATCCAATCCCACCTTGCCGATCAAGACTCGAATGGGTGTCGTCGCGACTGTCATAACGGTACCTCTTGCAGAAAATACCTTCCCTCCGCATCCTTCCTGACATGACC
>JBDTWG010000389.1:0-3612 GCA_040006855.1 Nitrospira sp. | reverse complement strand
GTCGCGATAGGCATCCGCGGCGGATTCGAATAACACATCGATGGAAGGGCGCGAGTAGTTCACGAGCTCGTCGCTCGAGAGCGACAGGTGACGGTCGTGCTCCACCAGCAAATGGTAATCCGGGGGAGCAAAATACACCGTGCCGCTGAGAATGGGCTCCTTGTCCTCAGCTTCCTTCACCGTCAGCCGGCTGGTGGATTGAAAGAGCTGGGCAATGCTGCTGTGTTTCTCGGCCGGGATATGCACGGCAACGAGAATCGGCACAGGGTAGTCGGGCGGCAAGGACGGAAGAAGGTGTGAGAGCGCAAGGACCGCACCGGCCGATCCGCCGATCACAATCGCTTCGGTGTCGCGCAGGATGATTTCCGGGGAGACGGAGATCATGCGTCGCTCCTCCGCTGATAAATTCGCTCGTCCGGAAGAAATTCAGTGAACGCGTGGCGATGCGCATTGAACCGCAAGCTCTCCCTGGCGCCCGCGCCGAGGAAGCCTTTGCGCACCAGGGCATCCTTGAAGAGACCGACGGCGCGATCCTGCAAAGGACGATCGAAATAAATGAGCACGTTGCGGCATGAGACGAGGTGCATTTCCGAAAAGACCGCATCGGAGACCAGACTGTGGTCGGAGAAGACCGTGCGCCGGCAGAGCGTGTTGTCGAACCTGGCGGCGTTGTAAGCGGCTGTATAATATTCCGACAGCGAGCCGGTGCCGCCGGACAGTCGATGATTCTTGCTGAAGAGCGCGATGCGGTTCAAGTCATACACCCCGGCCTTGGCTTTCGCGAGCGCCTCAACGTTGATGTCGGTGGCATAGAATAGCGTGCGGCTCTCGAGCCCTTCTTCACGAAACAAAATCGCCAATGAATACAGTTCCTCGCCAGTACTGCAACCGGCCACCCAGACCTTCAAGGAGGGATAGGTTCTCAAATGCGGGACAACCTTCTCGCGTAGCGCCAGAAAGTAGCTGGGGTCGCGAAACATGTCGCTTACCTGCACGGTCAGGTACCCAAGCATCTGCGGGAAGACGGCCGGATCGTGGAGAACTTTGTCCTGTAGTGACGAAAAGGTTCGGCAGCCCATCCGCTCGCAGGCCTGATTGAGACGGCGTTTGAGGGAAGCCCGCGAATAACCTCGGAAGTCATAGTGATACGCGGAATAAATCGCCTCGAGCAACAATTGCAATTCAAAGTCCTCGGTCTTGTTGACAGTATCCTGTGTCATCGGGGCATCCAGACGCGCACCAGCGAGAGCAACTGGTCGACGTCCAGCGGCTTAGCCATGTAGTCGTTTGCGCCGGCGGCCAGGGCCTGCTCCTGGTCGTGTTTCATCGCCTTGGCCGTGAGGGCGATGATGGGCAGGGTGCGCCATTCGGCACGTTCCCGGATGGCGCGCATGGCGGCCAGGCCATCCATCTCCGGCATCATAATGTCCATGAGAACGAGATCGATGGGACGCGTGCCGTCCTCTACCGGCTGTTCCAGGACCGCCAGACATTCAAGACCGTTGCGGGCAATGTCGATCGTGGCGCCATGCGGTTCCAATACCGCGCTCAGCGCAAAAATATTCCGCACATCATCCTCCACGATCAAAATGCGCCGTCCTTCCAATACCGCATTGCGGCTGCGCGCTTTTTCGAGCATCGCTTGCTGTTCCAGGGGAAGAGTCGAGACCACCTGATGCAGGAACAAGGTGACTTCATCCAGGAGCCGTTCGGGGGACTTGGCGCCCTTGATGATGATGGAATGCGAGTATTTGCGGAGACGCTGTTCTTCATCGGACGAGAGATCGCGACCCGTGTACACGATGACCGGTGGAAACGCGTATTGCTCTTCCTGCCTCAAGGTCTCGAGTAGGGAAAACCCAGTGGCGTCAGGCAGGGTCAGATCGAGGACCATGCAATCGAAGGTCTTATCGGCGAGCTGCTTCAGACATTCGGCTGCGTTTTCGGCGCCGATCGTTTCCACCTCCGGAGAGCCCAGCAAGCGTCGCAGACTCTCCCGTTGGGTAGGATCGTCTTCTACGATGAGCACTCGCCGAGGTTTTTGCGTGAGCCGGCTCTCGAACTGTTGAAATGCGTCGATGAGTTGCTCTCGCTTGACGGGTTTGAGGATGTATCCGACCGCGCCCAAAGAAAGCGCCGTCTGCATGTGGTCATGGGCTGAGACCACGTGTACCGGGATGTGCCTCGTGCGTGCGTCGGCTTTCAAGCGGTCGATGACAGAGAGACCGGAATGATCCGGCAATCCAAGATCCAGCACCACGGCGCTCGGTACATAGCGGGTGGCGAGCGCTACCGCTTCCGCGGCGGTGTGCGCGAGGAGGACCTGAAAATTGAGTTCGTGCGCAAGGTCGGCGAGAATACGTGCGAACGGCTCGTCGTCCTCGACCATCAGGATCACCCGACGACCGGCCGTCAATTGGTCCCGGTCGTCATCAATTCTGGCCTCGGCGCCTTTCGAAGGCAGATGGTCGGACCAGGTTCCATTCGGTCCGGCCGCGACGACGGAGGATGTGGACACCTGTGGGGCCCGGCCCTCGGTGAGGCGGGGAGGCGTAGCAGGCGCTGTATAGGTCTGGTGTAGGAGTAGGGTAAAGGTGCTGCCGTCGCCCACTCTGCTACGCAGATGAATCTCGCCTCCGAGCAGTCGCACGAACTCACGCGAAATCGACAGTCCCAGCCCGGTGCCTCCGTACTTGCGATTGGTCGTGCCGTCCGCCTGGCAAAAGGGTTCAAAAATAATGTCTCGTTGCTCCTCCGGAATGCCGATGCCGGTGTCACTCACGCTGAAGGCGATGCGGCCGTCGGAGGATCGAGACACGTCGAGCGAGACCTCGCCCTCCTCCGTAAATTTAATGGCATTGGAGAGCAGGTTTTTAAGGACCTGTTCGAGTCGTTGCCGGTCCGATTCTAAGTATTCCGGCGTTTCGGGTGACCGGCGCATGGTCAGCCGCAACGCCTTTTTCTCGGCCTGCGCTTGAAACAGCGAGCGAAGGCTCTCGATCAGGCGGGCGATGGGCACTTGGCGCAGATCCAGATCGAGGCGTCCGGCCTCGACCTTGGCAAGGTCGAGCACGTCATCGATGAGAGCCAAGAGGTCGTTCCCGGCCGCTTCAATGGTGGTGAGGGATGTCACCTGGTCGGACGTGAGATTGCCGTCCGGATTATCGGCGAGCAGCTTCGCGAGGATGAGAGACGAGTTGAGGGGCGTCCGCAGCTCGTGCGACATGTTGGCGAGAAACTCGGATTTATACCGGCTGGCCCGCTCCAATTGCCGAGCCTGGGTCTCCAGCGCAATGTTCGCGTCATGCAGGTCCTCCTTCTGAGTCTCGAGCAGCTGGGCCTGCCCTTCCAGCTGTGAGTTGATCTGTTCCAACTCGGCTTGCTGCTGTTCCATGTGGGCGTGGGATTCCTTCAACGCGCGGCTTTGCTCTTCAAGCTCTTCGTTGGCCACGCGCAGTTCTTCGCTTTGGACCTGAAGCTCCTCGGCTTGTCGCTGGGTTTCTTCCAGCAGGTCCTGCAGGCGCGTGCGGTATTGAGCCGACCGCACCGCGACAGCGATCGATTCCGATACCCGAGTGAGGAGGTCGATGTCGGCCTGTCCAACCCGGTGAA
>JBDTWG010000388.1:0-3613 GCA_040006855.1 Nitrospira sp. | reverse complement strand
AGAATCCCGCGCGAGTTACCCGAATGGGGATTGAACGATGAAATGACCGCGTTAGGAACTTAAGATCGGCCCAGAACCCCGGGATTGCGCCACTCCGCCCATCGCCACGTCCAAGCCCCCAGTATGGCGCCTGCCGTATCAGCGAAGAGATCCAGTGGATCTCCCTGCCGAAACGGCACGAACAGTTGATGAACTTCATCGCTCAAACCGTAGAGCCCACAGCCGGCCGCCGCCGCGATCACGGCATGGCGTGCCACCCAGGGTCCTGCCGCATGGCGGCAAGCGCGATAGGCCAAGGCTCCCAAAATACTGTACTCACAGAGATGCAGCGCTTTATCTGAAATTTCTTTCAGGACTGAGGCGATGGCCTCAGGCGGATTCGAAATGGAAGACCCTCCGAAAATCAGTGCGGCATAGAGCCCCACCGGTCCCCAATAACGCAATGTCGAGCCGACGGCAGAGGGAGATTCGATGCGCACGCTCGACGAGATGGTCGGTTCAACTGCCATTGTTCTCGACTCCTCATTCCAGAAACGACGTATCCGTCGATCGATCATGACACAAGAGACGCTGACTCACGCGCAAACCCGTCCAATCGTTGCAACCCACATACCCCTATGACATACTGCCCCCGAGTCTGCAAGAAACTTCCCGATGAAAACCATTCAGCTCTGCTTCCTCTGGCACATGCACCAGCCGTACTACACGGACCCGATTACGGGATCCGCGAGTATGCCCTGGGTCCGTTTGCACGCCACGAAGGCCTATTACGATATGGCTTTCGTGATTGACAAGTTTCCGCAGGCGCGCTGCACCTTTAACTTCACCCCGTCACTCCTGCTCCAGCTCGAAGAATTTTCGACCGGCCGGGTCCGCGACCTCTTTCTCGAATATGCCCAACGTCCGGCTGTGGACCTCACGCCCGAAGAAAAGGCCTTTCTGATCCGTCATTTTTTCTCGGCGAATTGGGCCACCATGGTGCGGCCCTTTCCTCGCTACCAGGAACTCCTGGTGAAGCGTGGCCTCGACGTGCACGGCCAGGACTTGAATCGTCTGGCGAAACAATTTTCATCTCAGGAATTCCTCGACCTCCAGGTATGGCACAACCTCGCCTGGTTCGGCTATGGCAGTCTGCAACAGTTCCCACGCTTGGCAGAATTACGGAAAAAGAATCGTGGGTTCTCGGAAGAGGACAAGCAGGAAGTGCTGGCCCTGCAACAAACCGTGATTCGACAGATTGTCCCCATGTACAAGGCGCTCCAGGACCGCGGCCAAGTCGAACTGACCACCACACCATTCTTTCACCCGATTCTCCCCTTGGTGATCGACTCGGAATTCACGCGACGCGCCAGACCGGATCTCCCACTTCCGGCTCGCTTCCATGCCCCGGCCGATGCCGAGGCGCAGATCCGGCTGGCCGTCGACTACCACACCAAGACATTTGGCCGACCGCCTGCCGGGCTGTGGCCGTCAGAAGGGTCGGTCTGTCCGGAGATGTTGCCGATGCTGGAGAAAGCCGGGATCCGTTGGTTGGCAACGGACGAGGGCAATCTCTATCGATCGCTGCAAATCGGACATCACGCCTGGAACCGGCACTATCATCTGTATCAGCCCTACACCGTCGGGGCCACCGATCATCCGCTCATGATGGTGTTTCGCGACCGTGACATCTCCGACGCCTTCGGCTTCGTCTACCATAAGACCACGCCGGAATCAGCCGCCGACGACGTCCTCAGGCGGGTCCGCGGCCTCGCCTATGATATTCCGCTGGAGCATGGCATCGTCGCGGTGATCCTCGATGGAGAAAATCCCTGGGAGCATTATCATGACGGCGGCGAACGGTTCCTCTCCCTGCTGTTTCGCGCTTTCGAACAGGATGGGCTCCACATCGGCCACGGTATCCGCGTCCAGATGGAAACCGTCAGCCGGGCGCTGGCAACCATTCCACCGACTCAACACCTTGACCACCTGCATTCCGGTTCCTGGATCAACCAGGACTTCAAAATCTGGATCGGACACCAGGAAGACAATCGCGGGTGGGATCTCCTGCAGCACACGCGGGCGCGGCTCGTCGAATTGACGCCGTCGCTCACCCCGGAACAGGCCCGCGCGGCCTGGGGCGAACTGTATGCTGCAGAAGGGAGTGACTGGTTTTGGTGGTACGGAGACGACTTCGACACCGACTACAAACAAGAATTCGACCGCCTGTTCCGAATGCACCTCCGCAACGTCTGGACCTATGCCGGAGCCACACCGCCCGAAATCTTGAATCAACCTTTGGTAGAGGCACGCACGCCGCACGGGCTGGAGGTGGTACAACTTCCGCTGGCCTTCATTGCCCCGACCCTCGACGGCATCACGTCGAACTTTTTTGAGTGGCGCGGCGCCGGAACCATCAACCCCACCCCGCCGTTGGGAGCGATGTGGAAATCCGAAGGGCTCTTCACGGCGATCTTCTTCGGGTTCGACCACGAGCGCCTCTATCTCCGGCTGGATTTCGACGAACGGTCCCAGACGCGACAAGAAGACTGCGCCGCCGACCTCCACATCGGATCGGGGATTCAGCAATACAAGCTGTCCTTCGCCCTCGCGCCGACCGGCACTGACACGTTCCTACTGGCCCGGGCGGACGAGGCCGGCGCCTATCGTGACGTGGGGTCCTACAGCACGGTCTGCCGGCGGAGGATTCTCGAACTAGCGGTGCCGTTCAAGGATCTCGACATCGAGGTCGGCAACGAACTGCGGCTGACGTTGACGGTGTCGGAGCACCGGATGGAAATTGCCCGATATCCCCATCACAATCCGGTGACCTTCAACCGGCCAGGCGATGAGTTCGAAGCCACGATGTGGAGAGTCTGAGTATCGTTTGCAACTACAGGAGTCGAGATGCCTGAACTGAGAAGAGATCCGATCGTCGGCCGCTGGGTGATCGTTTCGACCGAACGGAGCGGACGCCCCCACGACCTTCATCTGCCTGCCGCGGCACGGCCCTCTGCCGCCATGTGCCCTTTTTGTCCGGGTCAGGAACGGCTGACACCGAAGGAAATCCTGGCGTACCGGCCGCACGCCTCGGAGCCCGACAGTCCGAATTGGACGGTTCGAGTGATCCCCAACAAATTTCCCGCGCTCCATGTGGAGGGCGATATGGGCCGTGAAGGACTCGGCCTCTATGACCGGATGAACGGCATCGGCGCCCATGAGGTCATCATCGAAACCACCAACCACAAGGACAGCCTGGCCGACCTCCCGGCGAAACGGGTGGAAGATATCCTCTGGGCCTATCGTGACCGCATCCTGGACCTCAGGAAAGATCTTCGCTTTCGCTACATCCTGATTTTTAAAAATCACGGCGCTGCAGCGGGCGCGACGTTGGAGCACAGCCACTCCCAACTCATTGCCTTGCCGGTCGTGCCCACCAGCGTGCTCGAAGAGATGGACGGCTGCCGGCAACATTTCCAGCAGAAGGAACGCTGTATCTACTGCGACATCATGCGCCAGGAATCAGCCGAGGGCACGCGGGTGGTGCTGGAGAATCCAGAGTTTCTTTGTCTCGCCCCGTATGCGCCACGTTTTCCGTTCGAAATGTGGATCCTCCCCAAACGACATGCGGGCT
>JBDTWG010000387.1:0-3632 GCA_040006855.1 Nitrospira sp. | reverse complement strand
TTCTCGGTTCCGATATCATAGGACGCCACGAGCGTCAGATCCTCGCCTTTCCATTCGACAATATGGTTGGCATAAAACCGCCAAAACTCAAAGGCCGTGTTGGTCTGGTCCGGCCCTCCATACAACGTTTGCGTCAACGTGAGCCGCGGGGTGGCTTTGTACGCCCACTGCCCACCGTAACTCGGTTGATCGTTGGGGTTAGACAAGTGGTAATAGCCGTTGACGATGAAGGCCGTCACGGTGAGATTGTCGCTGACAGGATATTTGGCATTCACCCCGAACATCATGTAGGGCGTGTTATCCGCAATCCACGAGCGGGTATAGTTTGCGTTGTCTTTGGCATACAGCGACTCGTAGCCGATGAGGCTGTTGAATAACCCGGCGGTGATCGTCAGCCCCTTTCCAACCGGGGCAAGATACGAGACGTTCGCGCGATGGATGTGTCGAAGGGTGTCAGCCCCGCTGACCTCCCGCTCGCCTTGCAGGAACGCGAAACGTTCGGAGTCGTATCCTCCTTGTACCCCAAGCTCCATGCCCCAGCGAGACGATTCGCTCACATCCTTACGGACGTAGGCGAGCGCCATGTTGGGTGCGAACTCATTATGGCGGGCCGCGGTCGCACGATTGCGCCACAGATGGTTTTCCGGAAAGTTGAAGTTGAGGACATAACTCACATCGAGATAGGCGCCGTAATGCCAGAGATCGGTCTCGGTTGTCGGGGTCAGATCGAGAGCGACGCTACTCTCAGCCGCATGCGCCGGGGCGATCAACATCCAGAAGAAAACCACACACCAGAGCCGACGCATCCCACCCGAGGGGACAGACTCCAGGGCCACACCGACATCATTGCGCAACGATAGCGTAGGCGTCATCTCAGGCTCATCATCCAACCGGGTTCGCGCCCCTCACGAAATCGACTCTACGTCATTTCGCGTCAAAACTGGATTAAAACCGATCATGGGTGTGTAAGGGAGTCGTACAAGTCGGCGGGGGCATTCATTCCGTTCGGAGACGATAGCCGACACCCAGCTCGGTCACGAGATGGCGAGGCTGAGCGGGATCGGCTTCGACCTTATTCCTCAATTGACGCATATACACACGCACATAGTGTCCCTCCTCTATATGGAGGGGACCCCACACTTCTTTGAGCAACTGGCGATGCGTCACCACCTTCCCGGCATACCGTACGAGGGTCGTCAGCAACTTGTATTCAATCGGCGTGAGGTGGACCTCCGTTCCTGAAACGAAGACCTGCCTTCGCCCCAAATCCACGCTCAGATCGCCGAACGTGCACACCGTCTCGATCGCATCACCCGCCGGCCGATTGGCATGTCGCAAGGCCGCGCGCATGCGGGCCAGTAACTCCTCCACGCCAAAGGGCTTCGTGACATAATCGTCCGCGCCAAGATCGAAGGCTTCCACCTTGACCTGCTCTTGGTCTCTCACGGAGAGGACGATGATCGGCATGGTTGACCAGGCACGAATTTTCTCGATCACCGCGCTGCCGTTCATGTCGGGAAGACCGAGATCGAGCAGGATGATGTCGGGATTACGAGCGGAGGCTTGCGCCAGTCCTTCCGCACCGCTGGTGGCTTCATACAACCGATAGCCATAGGGCGGGAGTGTGGTACGAAGAAACCGTCGAATTTCTACTTCATCCTCGATGAGCAGCACGGTCACATCGTGGGTCTTCGTCGATGACATGTGCAAAGAGATCCTATGTGGCCGCGCGATCGCGCTCGTTCGTCTCCGGTTCGACCGTCGGCTGATTTTGTTCTGTCGGGAGTGTGAAGCGGAAAATCGATCCGCCACCGGAGCGAGCTTCCACCCAAATACGCCCGCCATGGGATTCGATAATCCCTCGACAGATCGTCAATCCCAGTCCGACGCCACCCTCCCGATCGGGATGGAGCTGATAGAATTTTTCGAAGATCCGCCGCTCTTCTCCTTGCGGAATACCGGGCCCTCGATCCGCGACTTCTATCACGATCACCCCATCCTTCACCGAGGCCGTCACATCGATGGCTGAGGCCGGAGGAGAATATTTGGCGGCATTCTCCAACAAATTAATCAGCGCTTGTTCGATCAAGACGCCATCGACGCGCACCAGGGGGAGATGGTCCGGAAATGTTGTCGAAACCGGATGCGTAGCAAGGCGCGATTTCACTCGGGCTAATGCCGTACCGACCACTTCCTCCAGCGCATGCCATTCCTTGCGCAGCTGCATGGCTCCCGCTTCCAATCTGGTCATATCGAGGAGATTCTTCAGCAACCTATCCAGTCGACCAGCTTCATCGCTGATGGACCGGACCAGTTCCTGCTGACTCTCGGTCGACAAGGGCTGCGGCGTGTTCAGTAATGCGCTGCTCGCGCCCACGATCGTCGCAAGCGGCGTTCGCAGGTCATGGGAGACTGAGCTCAGGACGGCATTGCGCATCCGTTCCGTTTCGGTCTGCACGTGAGCTTCTTGTGTTTCCTCCGCCAATCGCGCGCGTTCTAACGCCAGCGCCATCTGATTCGCGAAGGTCTCGAGGAGATGCAACTGCTCCGGAGCGAGCAATTCGGCAGGGCGCGACGATCGCACCGCCAGGACACCGACCGCACCATGAGACCCTACTAACGGGAGATACAGGGAATCCGAGCCGGAGAGTGTATTGGTGCCGTGACCGGCGGATTCTTTATGGTCGAAGACCCATTGGGAGATGCCGGCCTCCTTGGGATCCAGGTCGAAATGTAGCGCGTCACCCCTGTGGAGATGTACCCGCCCGTCCCGGTCAGGAAGAAATACCGCCACCTGGCAATGAAATACGTCGTGGATATGGCGGGACGCCACAGAAGCCAGTTTGTCCACTCCACGTTGAGTGATCAATTCCCTGCTCATGGCATAGAGCGCGGCGGTTCGTTTCTCACGAATCAAGGCCGCCTCGGCCTGCTGGCTCTTGTGAGACGCGAGTCGACTGATCAGCAGCGCGACGAGGAGCATGACCGCAAACGTCAGCAGGTACTGGACATCAGACACGGCAAATGAATAGTAGGGGGGAATGAAAAAGAAATCGAAGGCCGCGACGCTCATCAAGGAGGCCAGCGCCGAGGGGCCCCGCCCCCATCTGGTGGCAATGACCACCACTCCGAACAGGTACACCATAATGAGGTTGGCCTGACCGAAGTATGGAGACATGACCCAACTCAATGCCGTGCAGCCCATGACCACGGCGGAGGCATAGCCGTAGTTCCGGCGCTCGCTGGTCCGTTGAAGCAATCCCGTCATGAGGAATTTACCGGCATTGGCTTCACCGGTCATCACATAGATGTCGATGTCGCCGCTGCCGCGAACGAGATCGTCCACGACTGAACCGAACAGCCACTCTTTCCAACGAGACCGGAGCGGCTTCCCCACGATGATCTTGGTGGCATTGCGGCTCCTGGCATAGGCCAGCAACTGGGCGCTCACATCGTCCCCGGTCAAGGTCACCGTTTCTGCGCCCATTCGCTCGGCCAACCGCAGGGTGTCCACGCCTTGGCTCCGCTCGAGGTCGGGCAAGCGCAGATGCTTGGACGTCTGCACATAGACGGCGACCCACCTGGCATGGAGTCCGGTGGCCATCTTTCTGGCCGCGCGAACCAACATAGGC
>JBDTWG010000386.1:0-3635 GCA_040006855.1 Nitrospira sp. | reverse complement strand
GTAGCGTCTGAAGAATGAACCGCAAATCCTCCCGAAATGTCTTCGGGTCATCGCCGTGCACGAGATCGTTTGCCCCTGTCCATATCGTGACGAGATTCGCCTTGGTGCCAAGCTGCTTCGCAAGGCGCACCTGCTCCTTGATGAGATCAATGCGCGCCCCCGGTATCCCGAGATTGATCAAGAAGACTCCGGGCATCCGCCGGTCCAGTTCCCGCTTGACCAGAAACACATACCCCTCGGTCAGTGGCGTGGCTCCCACCCCCGTTGCGTCACTGGCGCCGAGCGCGAGATACACAAACTCGATTTTCTTCTCACGTGGTCCGCTGCCGCAACCGGGAAGGCTCAGACTGAGAATAGACGCCATGAGGATGGTGATGAAGGGGAGCATCTTCATATGGCCTCCAGGAGGGATGCGTCACGGCTGTCGGAAGAGGCAGCGAGAGATCGCTGCTTCCGTTGAGATCTCTATTATGGAAGAAGGAGCGACCTGATTCAAGCCGCGCCTGCTTGCGGAACATTGCGCCTACTCTCGGGGTGAGTTAGAGTGGCCGTGGATTGAATGGGAGACTCGTGAGATGCGACGAATCGCGGACAGCGCAGCAGAACGCCGGTTGCTGAGACAACCGGGCGCGATCATGCTCGTCTCCTGCTACGAGCTGGGGCATCAACCCCTTGGCATCGCCCAGCCGATCGGATTTCTCGAACAAGCCGGATTTGCGCCGGTCGGCCTCGATATCGCCGTGGAAAGCATCGACGAGTCGGCCTTCCGGTTGGCGCGGTTTGTGGGCATCTCGGTGCCCATGCACACGGCGCTCCGGCTTGGGGTGCGGGTCGCCGAGCTGATCCGCAGGATCAATCCACCCTGCCATATCTGCTTCTACGGGCTGTACGCCTCCATCAATACGGAATACCTCCTCCAGAATCTCGCCGATTCGGTCGTGGGTGGCGAGTACGATCTACCGTTGGTCGCGCTGATCGAGACACTCGATCGTGAGCAGACGATCAACCATCTCGAAGGAGTCAGTTCAGAACAGCGGATCACCACTCCCTCGTTGCAGCGTGTCTATGCATCAACGACCTCGAGCACCCCATCCCCAATCCCGAGTCGCAGTGGATTGCCGAAGTTAGACCAGTATGCGCGACTCGCGCACAACGGCACGGAACGATTGGTCGGATACGTTGAGGCCAGTCGCGGATGCCTCCACCATTGTCTCCACTGCCCCATCGTGCCGGTCTATGACGGGCGCTTCGTCCTCGTCCCGGAGGCTGTTGTTTTGGAAGACATTCGACGCCAGGTGCGATCGGGCGCCACACACATCACCTTCGGCGACCCGGATTTTCTGAACGGTCCTGGGCACTCCATGAGCATCGTTCGCGCGATGCATGCAGAGTTTCCGCGCCTGACCTTCGATGTCACCGCCAAGATCGAGCACCTGCTGAAGCGCCGATCCCTGATACCGGAACTTGCCGCGCAAGGATGCCTGTTCGTGATCTCCGCAGTGGAGTCATTCAGTGACCATGTGTTGGAGACACTCCACAAGGGGCACACAGGGGCTGACATCATCACGACGCTCGGCATTCTGCGCGAGGCCGGCCTCTCGTTGCGCCCCTCACTGGTGGCCTTCACACCCTGGACCAGCTTGGACGATTACCTTCATATGTTAGACATGGTGGACGCGCACGACCTGATCGATGCGACCGATCCGGTTCAATTGAGCATTCGCCTGTTGATTCCACCCGGGTCGGCGCTGCTCACGAAGTCCGACGTGCAGCGGTTTCTCGGTCGGTTGGATCAGGCGGGATTCCAGTATCTATGGACACACCCGGACGAGCGAATGGATCGACTACAGCAAGCCGTGAACGCCCTCGTCGAAGCCGGCGCCAAGGAAGAGGACGATGCCGTCTTGATCTATAACCGTATCAGAGCGGTTGCCGAGGAAATAGCATGTCGTTCTCCGCGCTCATCGACGCGGGCCGTCACGCGCCAGGCCGACCGTCAGAAGCCGCCTCGCTTGACCGAATCCTGGTTCTGTTGCGCCGAGCCGACGACTCGACAGTTCAGACCGCTGGTGATGAAAGGGCATGGGGAAATCTAACAGGATGCTGAGCAGAGGATGTCAGCGACCGTGCTCCCACTCCACGCAGACGCGAGAGGTGCGCAGGAGAGCGCAGGCAAGTCCCTCCGTCGTCGATTCATACAAGCCCTCTTGAGCGAGCTCTGGGCACATCAATCTAAGACAACGTTCGAATGAGTCACATACAGTGGAGAGGGGGAACGACAGGTGGAAGTTGAACTGATGACACAAGGCACCCAGATACAAGAACTCTTGGGTTTACACTTACCGGCCATCGCGATCGCATTTCGGGATGCCGCTCCGGTCGACATTCCGCACGTCGCCTCGCCGGCGCCGGCAGGGTGCGGTTACTGGAAGTTGGCGGCAGAAGGACAGGTCTTCTACACGGAAGCCTCGGATCACTATACCTGTCCGGTCGGGGCCCATACCCATGGTGTGGAACTACCCCCGCAGGTCGCGACCGAGCTGAATGGTCTGGTACAGACCATGGTGGGAATGCAGTATCTCACGATGGCGGATATTCCGATGATCCCGCGTCGACAGAAGACCTTTCATGTGGCCATCTATGCGTCACTCATGAAGGCCACCTTCGCGCCCGACGTGGTATTAGTCCGCGGAACCGTCAAGCAGCTGATGCTGCTGGCGGAGGCCGCACAGTCTGCGGGCGTGGCCGGCGGTGGCGCGACCATGGGACGGCCGACCTGCGCCGTGCTGCCGGAATCATTGCAATCGGGACAGACGGCCACCAGTTTTGGTTGTATCGGCAACCGTGTCTATACCGGCCTCGGAGATGATGAGGGCTATTACGCCATACCCGGCGACAAGGTGAGCGCCGTGGTGCAGAAATTAGGCGTCATCATCGAAGCCAATCGTCAGTTAGAGGCGTTTCATAAGGCACGTGCGGCAACCGTGCGTCGTTCGTGAAGCGTCGTTCAGCTCTCATCCGAAGACAAGAACATATGGCGTATTGCTAACAACGTAGGGTCCGGAGAGTGGCGTCTTTGCTACCAGCAATAAGGCATGGCCATACGCTCTTCTCCATAACAAGAGACGCTTCAGGATTCACTGGTGACGAGAACGATGTCGAGAGTTCTCCTCCTCCTACCAGCACGCACCTACCGGGCAGAGGCGTTCATTGAGGCAGCCCGCCGCACTGATGTCGCTGTGACGATTGGAACGGAGCGGGTTTCGGACGCCCAGCCTGACTTATCGGGCAATGTCTTGACGCTGGATATTCGGGATCCGCAGGCAGCCGCACGAGCCACGGTCGAATTTTCCCGGCGTCACCCGATCGATGCAGTGATTGGAGTGAACGATGTCACCGCCGTCACCGCCGCAGCCGTGGCAGAAGCGCTCGGATTGCCTCACAACTCCATCGCGTCTGTGACCACAGCGGGCAATAAGCGCCGGATGCGCGAGCGGCTGTCGGCACATGGCATTTCCGTCCCGCACCATGCCGTATTCCTTCTTGATAGTGATCCGGCGATGTTCGCCCGAGAGGTGAACTATCCCTGCGTCCTCAAGCCGCTGATCCTCTCCTCCAGTTGCGGGGTGATCCGC
>JBDTWG010000385.1:0-3642 GCA_040006855.1 Nitrospira sp. | reverse complement strand
TCTTTTGGCGCCACGGCTGCTCCGAGCCTGGACCGAGCGAAGCCGAGCAACTCGCGACGGAGAGATTCGCTCGGCTCAAACCCGTCCTTGAGCGACACAAAGGCTTTGACGATTTCCATCGCGACCGGATCCGGTTTGCCGATCACCCCGGCTTCCGCCACGGCCTTGTGTTCGATCAAGATGCTTTCCACTTCGAATGGCCCGACCAGATGGCCTGACGTCTTGATCACGTCGTCGGCCCGACCCACAAACCAGAAGTAGCCGTCTTGGTCCTTCTTTGCCAAATCGCCGGTTAGGTACCACCCATTTACGAAGCATTTCTTGTACCGCTCCGGCTCATTCCAGTACCCGCGAAACATGGACGGCCAGCCGGGGCGTAGGGCCAGCTCTCCCTGTACGCCCGGTTGCTCGACGACCTCCACTGCTCCCGACTCTGTCTTTCTGACGATGCCGGCCTCGATCCCAGGCAACGGCCGTCCCATCGAGCCTGGCCGCACATCCATCCCCGCGTAGTTCGCGATCATGATGCCGCCGGTTTCGGTTTGCCACCAATTGTCGTGGAACGGACGGCCAAACGCCTCCTGTCCCCACACTACGGCTTCAGGATTGAGGGGTTCCCCGACGCTGGCGAGAAAGCGCAAGTCACGCAAATTATATTTCCGCAGAGGTTCGACGCCGATTTTCATCATCATCCGGATCGCGGTCGGGGCCGTATACCAGACCGTCACGTGTTGATCCTGCAAGACGCCATACCAACGCTCGGCATCAAAATCCGCTTCATCGACGATACAGGTGAGGCCGTGGGTGAGCGGGGCGATGATCCCGTAGGATGTGCCGGTCACCCATCCGGGATCGGCAGTGCACCAAAAAATATCGCCGGGATGGAAATCGAGGGCCAGCTTGCCCGTCATGTGATGGGCCACCACGGCATTGTGCACGTGAATGGCGCCCTTCGGAGTCCCGGTCGTGCCGCTGGTGAAATGGAGGAGTGCGATGTCTTCGGCATCGGTCGGCTGGATTCGATACTGTTCAGAGGCCTCCCTTAGCAGCCGGTGATAATCCAAGGTGCCGGGTTGGGCCGTCGGCTGCTCCTTTTCACCGATCAGCAAGATATGCTCGAGGTGAGGAAGAGACTGCCTGATGGCGGAGACTTTTCGCTGATACAGTGATTCAGTGGTTACCAGGACTTTGGCTTGGCCGATGGTCAAGCGTGCGCGAATGGGCTCCGGCCCGAAGGCAGAGAACAGCGGACAGAAGATGGCGCGATGCTTCAAGGTGCCGAGGGCGGTGATGTACAGTTCAGGAATACGGCCGGCCAGGACGAACACCCGGTCTCCCTTGACGACGCCGAGCTCTTGCAATGCATTGGCGAAGCGGCTGGTCAGCTCGTGGAGCCGCGCGTAGGAGTAGTCCTCAACCTGACCGTTTTTCCCCAGCCACCGAATGGCTGTCCGCTCTGCCAGTGAGCCGGTCGCGTGACGGACAAGGGATTCGTGCGCGATATTGAGTCCCGCTCCGGCAGGCAGCCCGTCCAACTCGGCTCGCGCCTGGTCCCAAGAAAATCGTGAGCGAACCGCCTCATAGTCGTGGAGGTTCGGGACGACCTCCCAGTCTTGTCTCGATTTGATGATTGGCTTCCAGGACATTGTGAGGCTCAGTATGAGTATGGGTTCTGCAAGGCATAGACCATGAAGGATTGAAACAGAAACAGCGCGAAACCAATGGCCCTCAGACTGTCTCTCCCGGCTCCATCGGACTGTTGGGAAGGGCGGCTGTAGCAGAATTCACCAGTAGGAAGGCGGCAGCCGTGGACAATCGCGCCAAGACAGAAAGCACGCGGGTGCGGATCATGGGGGAGACGCCAAACAACCATGAATCCTTTCGGCTACCCGTGGCTCAAATGAACAACTGAACAAGGCGACGAAGATTCACCCTCAAGGGAAAGGCGAGTGAGAGCTATGGACACGTACACCACACGCACCGCATCAGACCAATGCCATCGCTGCGGAGGCCTCATGGTTCCGGAAGAGCTTCGCGAGGTCAACATGGTAGGTCGGCGTTGTGTCATGTGCGGCGAACATGTCGATTCCCTCATTCTCGAACATCGCCGGAAAATGCAGACACCGGAAGGGGCGAGGGACATCAGGGAAAAAGCGGGTAAGGCGGCGTTTAACTAGTAGCGTGACTTTCGGGCGAGACCAGGCCGCTTTCGTCGCTGATAGACGGCCAATGCCGAAGCGAGCAATTGTTTGATTCGATAAGCGGGCTCGACCAGGCCGAGTCCGAGAAAATTCGGAACCAGGAGCGGTTCCGAAACCTTTCCCCCTTGGAGATAGAGTTCGACCTGCTTGCCGTCCGCCAATAGCGGGAAACTTTGAATTCTAGCTTGGGTGACGATTCCGAGTAATGCGGCCGCTCCTTTGCCGGAAGGCGGTTTCTCCCCATCCATTACGGACGCGAATTGGAATACCGGGCTCCCACTATTCCCGGGAAACACATGACTGTCGATGAGAAATCGCTCTGATTTGGGTTTGGTTGGTGAGACCCAGGCTACGATTCCTTGCCGGACAATCATTCTCGGTGAGTCCGGTAGGTCGATCGCTCCGGGATACCCCAGCACCGCGACCGGAACTCCCTCACACAGGTCCACCGTATGGGCAAGGTCCCTTGAGGTAATTGGTGAGGGGCTTCCCGATTTTGACAGTCGTAGGTTTGCTGGGAGAGGGAGCCACGCGAGGTCTATCGCTTCATTTGGATGAGGAAACCAGCAGCGGCGCCCGGCATGCCTCAGCTGCAGTGGGACCTTCACCTCCCGAGCCTTCCCTTTGCGAGGGCTCCGTGAGAACAGCATACTGAGGTTGGAGGGCCTCCAGCTCCCGTCCGGATCGAAGAAAACGTGCTTCGCCGTGACCAGCCATGAGATTCTGTTACGGTTTTCCTCTGGAGAAAAGAGAACTCCGGTGCCTGCCACCGCAAAGAATTTCTTCGTTGTGACTCGGCCGGCGGCGGACCTTACTTTGCCCTCTTGAACAAGACCAAGCACCACTGTTGCGGCCCGCCAGCGATCGATCCATCCGGCCATATTTTTATCCCTCTCTTGCGTCCGGCCACACCCTACCACAGTCTAATCTTCAACACGTATGGTGCGGGAGCAGAGAAGAATCGAGGCGTTCTGCGACAGCGCCCTTCTGACGGTTGGGGAACAAGGCAACGTTGCCTCAGGTTCAGCTTTATCGCTTGAGTCTAGGCCATTCACTGGGAGCAAGACCCTACCAGCACTGGCCAGGCCTGTTCATTGCTAGATAGATCAAGGGGATGGTGCGGGCAGAAGCTGAGGTGGCAGTGAGCCAGAAAAAACCTTTCAAGAATCTACCCAAGATTCAATTCCAGCAGGTTTAAAAAGCTCAGGCTGGAGAAAGAGCAGGAGCTGGCCAAGCGGATCGCTTCGCCGCGCACGAGTCTTCGGACGTGAACAGAGGAGGATGGAAGGGTTCAGCATCTCATCGTGTATCAGCGGGAGCCCATGGCCGTACATAATGCCGACGTCGCGACAGTCTTCGAAGAAATTGCCGACTTGCTCGAAATCGAGGGGGCGAATCCCTTCCGGGTGCGGGCCTACCGTTTTGCTGCCCGGACGCTCCG
>JBDTWG010000384.1:0-3653 GCA_040006855.1 Nitrospira sp. | reverse complement strand
CTGCTGCTCCTCATGGAGCGTCCCCTTCGCGTGGGCGACGTGATCGAGGTCGATAACATCAGGGGAATGGTGACGACCATCGGTCTGCGTTCGTCGACGATTCGGGATATCAACGGCGTTGAAACCCTGATCCCTAACAGCAATCTGCTCGAGCGGAATCTGACCAACTGGACCTATTCCAGTTTTCGCAAACGATACTCGCTACGAATCGCGGTCGCGACCGGATCGGATGCGCGACGCGTGAAGGAGAAGCTCCGTGACCTGGCCGGTCAGCACGGGCAAATTCTCAAGGACCCGGAGCCCTATGTCCTCTTTGAAGACTTCAGCGAGCATGCGTTGGTGTTCGTTCTCCACTACTGGATCGAGATCGGTCCCGGTATCGACTCGGCAACTGTCGCCAGCGACCTGCGCTTTATGATCGAAAATACGTTTGCCGAAGAGAAGATTGTCAGGAAGTGACATGACGCGTCGATTCAGCTCTCTGAATATTCACCATCAGGAATTCTGAAGCCATGGCGCCGAATGCCACCATTTTCAAAGCGCTCCTTCACATTGCCGACGTGGACCGCCACTATTATCAGGACCATCCCATCACTCTGGCGCGCCATCCGTCCGAGACCGATGAACGCATGATGGTGCGGCTGCTGGCCTTCGTGCGGCATGCGGACGAGGCCTTGTCGTTCGGCCGGGGCTTAAGCACCGACGATGAGCCGGCGCTGTGGCTCAAGGATCTGACGGGCGTCATCGAGTACTGGATCGAAGTGGGCCTCCCGGACGAAAAGGCCATTCGCCACGCTTGCGGTCGCGCCGGTCAGGTCTGCATCTATACCTATGGCGGCCGTGCCGCAGACCAATGGTGGAAACTGAGTGAGTCCGCGCTTGGGCGATACCATAACTTGACGGTCCTGAATCTGCCGCTGGAACAGGGCCGTGGCTTGACGCAGCTCGCGCAACGCCAGATGGAGTTGCACTGCACTATTCAAGAGGGGCAGGTCTTGATCGGCGATGGCACGACTGCCCTGCACATTGAATTGACGACGTTGAAGGAGGCTTCAACGGTAAATCGCGGGCATGGTTCCTGAGAGGTCTAAGCGTATGCCGAGCGTGATGGTATGAAGGAGCGTAAACGCATTCCCACGGATGGTGAACCGATCGCTTGGAAGAGTCCGTTTGCTGCGCTGCAGCAGGTTGAGCTGCCGCCTGCTGTTCAATCAGACCTCGCAGCCTCTGACACGCGGCCTGCTGCTGCTGCGACCTCAGCACGAAAGCAGAAGCATCGCGGGCGGGTGGATATTCTTCGACAGACGGCGCATCGCGGCGGCAAGACGGTGACCGTGGTCACGGGATTTGTCGGTATCAGCCAAGTGGAGAAAGAGCAACTGGCCAAGGCGATGCAGAAAGCTTGCGGTACCGGCGGCACGGTGAAAGAGGGACGGATCGAAATTCAGGGCGACCGGCGCGCGGACATCGCCCGCATCCTGACCGAGGCGGGGTTCCGCCCTGTGTTTGCCGGTGGGTAATAGCCGGCGGATCGCCGATTCTCTTCGCAACCCACTCGTCGGGTGACCGAACGTGGCTGAACCGCTCAAGAATCAATTCGGCGCTGCGATTCCCCGCACGATTGGACGGATGATTGCCGCCGTCTTTCCTGCATTCGACGAAAAAGCGTTCGTCAGGTGTGCGCTGAAGGACTATGACGCGCTCGAGTTAATGCCGCGTGGCCGGAAAATCGCCGAGGCCCTCAGGCAGCACCTTCCCGCTGATTATCCACGGGCGGCGGAGATGCTCATCGCGTCGCTCGATCAGAGACCGCAGAACACCGCCGGCCAGAGCATGGCCTCCTTTTTGTTTCTCCCCCACGTGTTGTTCGTGGCCGAATATGGGTTGGACCATTTCGACGTCTCCATGCGCGCCCAGTATGTGCTCACGAAACTGTTCACGGCGGAGTTCAGCATTCGTCGCTATCTCGAACGGCATCAAGCGGCAACGCTGGCTCGTCTGAAGGAGTGGGCCACCGATCCGAGCCCCGATGTGCGCCGCCTGGTCTCCGAAGGCACGCGTCCTCGTTTGCCCTGGGCGACAAGGCTACGCGCGTTTCAGGCCGATCCGCGTCCGGTCCTCGCCTTGCTTGAGCTGCTCAAAGACGACCCGGATTTGTATGTGCGGCGGAGCGTGGCGAACAATCTCAATGACATCGGGAAGGATCACCCGGCTGTGCTCATCACCACAGCCAGACAATGGATGGTAGAGGCGACAGAGGAGCGCCGCTGGATCATTCGGCATGCATTGCGATCGGCGGTCAAACGCGCCGAATCGGGAGCGCTGGAGCTGCTGGGTTTCGGACATTCGGCGCATGTTGCAGTGGAAAACGTGCGTCTCGCTCCACGACGTGTGGCGATTGGATCGTCCGTCACGCTTGCCTGCGAGCTTGTCAATAAGGCAGCGAGGGTCCAACGGTTATTGGTGGATTTGCGCGTACGCTACATCAAAGCCAATGGCACGCATCGGCCCAAGGTATTCAAGCTCAAGACGGTCGAGTTGGCCCCCCGAGAAGCGGTGCCGCTCAACAAGACGCTCTCGCTGATGCAATTGACCACTCGCACGCACTATCCGGGAACGCATCACATGGAACTCATGGTCAATGGCCGAGCCTATCCCCTGGGCACTTTTGAGCTCGTCTAACCGTTCGTGTCTCCTACAGGCTCGGCGACTGAGCTTGGTGACAGTGATCGCGACAGAGTGAGGAGAGTTCGATGAACAGCAAGATCTCCGAGATGGCCGCCCGTATCGCTGAATTGGTGCAGCAACTCGAGCGGGCACTGACGGAAGAGCTTGAGGAAAAGCGGCGCGAAGTGCGCTATGTGATTGAGCGGGGCCGAGCGGCCTTTACGGCTGAAGCCCGTGCGCTGCACCAGACCGTTCGCCAGGGCGCCTGGGCTTTCTTGTGGCCTCGTCGCCTACACCCGCGGGATTGCCGCGCGGACGGAACAATATTTCTGTCCGATCAAACACGCCCGCCGTTGCGCCGGGATGCACTCGCGCTACAGCGGCTTTCTCGAATTCGGAGATGCGGAGGCGTACAGGAAGGAATTAGCCAGGCTACGCGCGAATCTGAAACCGTAAGACCACAAGGCCTAGCAGACTTAGGCGGCGGCGATTTTCCTTGGATCAAGTACCTGTCCCGTCATCGTGCCGTCCACGCTGGCGAGATAGGCTCGCGCGACTCTGTCGGCCGGGAGTCCGATCGATGGATCCATGCCTCGCGCAATCAGCGTTTCCGTGACCCAGGGTGGGCTGACGACATTCACGCGGAGACCTCGCGGCAGGTCGATCGAGGCGGCGCGGACGAAGCCTTCCAGCCCGGCATTCACCATGCTGATGGAGGCGCTGCCCTTGATCGGTTCCTGGCTGAGCACGCCGCTGGTGAGGGTGAACGACCCTTGGTTGGTCACGAACGATTTGCCGATCCGCACCACATTCGCTTGCCCCATCAACTTATTGTTGAGCCCAACGAAATAGTCCTCATACGTCAGGTCATCCAAGCTCGCGAATTTGGCGATGCCCGCCGTGCTCACGACCGCATCGCAGGTGCCGATTGCTGTGAACAATCGCGTGATGGAGTCCGGCGACGCCAGATCAACCTGAAAGGCGCC
>JBDTWG010000383.1:0-3667 GCA_040006855.1 Nitrospira sp. | reverse complement strand
AAACGGCGACCGGTCGCAGGCCAAAGAAATACCTTGTTGTATCAAACGGAGAGAGAAACGCCACGCCCAACCCTCCATTCGTCATGGCATCCAACACTCCATGTGAAGCCGTGGTGACAAAGAAATACAGACACAGCATCGTCTTCACCCTCGCATCCTTCTGCCGATACCACAAACTGACAAGAGTCCCGCTCAACAGGGCAGCAAAGAAGCACGAATGCGTCAGCCCGCGATGTCCCCAGACGTCCCCGTAGTGAATGCCGAAGCGAAATCCAATCACGTCAAAATCGGGAACGATCGAACAGAACATCCCCAGGAACAGCACGCGCCAAGTCAGTTCGTTGTGTGGAATGGCCTTACCAATTGCCAGTGCGACCAGAGCATGTGAAAAGGCAGACGCCATTGAGTACCCGGTTGAGGTTTCAGGTGGCCGCTACACATTAAAACGGAAGTGCATCACGTCGCCGTTCTGAACCACGTATTCCTTGCCCTCCAGCCGCATCTTCCCCTTTTCTTTGGCGCCCGCTTCTCCCTTACACGCGATATAGTCGTCGTACCCGATGACTTCCGCGCGGATAAAGCCCTTTTCAAAGTCACCGTGAATAACACCCGCCGCCTGCGGGGCCGTATCGCCGATATGAATCGTCCAGGCGCGCACTTCTTTCACACCCGCTGTAAAATAAGTCTGTAAACCCAGCAGCTGATAGGCCGCGCGAATCAGCCGATTGAGTCCCGGTTCGGTCATGCCGATATCGGCCAGAAATTCTCGCTTCTCCTCGTCCGAAAGCACCGCAATTTCCGATTCCAGCGCCGCGCAAATCGCCACGACCGGAGCCCCTTCGCGCGCCGCATACTCCTCTACTCGGGTCAGGAGCGGATTGTTGGTGAAGCCCTTTTCCGACACGTTGGCCACATACATCACCGGCTTCATCGTGAGCAGGCAGAGCGGCTTGAGCAATGCCCGTTGCGCTGGATCGAACTTCAAGGTGCGCGCCGGTTTGCCCTCGTTTAAACAGGCCGCCACTTGCACCAGCAACTCGCCCAGTTTTGCGGCGTCCTTATCTCCGGAACGGATGACCTTTTGATTACGCTCCTGGGCCTTTTCCACTGTCGTGAGGTCTGCCAAGGCCAGTTCCGTGACAATGGTCTCGATGTCTGACAGGGGATCCACCTTGCCTGCCACGTGCACGACGTTATCATCCTCAAAACAGCGCACCACATTCACAATGCCGTCGGTCTCACGAATGTTGGCCAGGAATTGGTTCCCCAGACCTTCGCCCTTCGACGCGCCGGCGACCAGCCCCGCGATGTCGACGAACTCCGTCGTGGCATACTGCATCCGCTTGGGGTTTACGATATCGGCCAGTGCCTGCATCCGCGCGTCAGGCACTTCCACAATGCCGATGTTCGGCTCGATGGTACAGAACGGATAATTCTCCGCCGCAATCCCCGACTTGGTGAGGGCATTGAAGAGGGTAGACTTCCCTACGTTGGGCAAGCCGACGATTCCACATTTCACACTCATGACGATCCCTTCCTGGTCATTTCGATAGTATCGGACTAGTGCCGCTTCCCACGCGCCGCCATGGTGCAAAGGACAGCGATACGGTCGCGCATTGTACGTGTTCAAGGTCTGTCCGGTCTACTCCGTCGACGCTCCATCGCAAGCGACTTTGCCGAAGATCTTAAGTTGGATTGTCCATCCACCGACAGGGAGAAGTGGAAGTCCCCATCGCCGACCGTAGTCCCGATCGGTCGCGGACCGCCATGCGCACCCTGGAGGATCCTGTATGCATCGTCTTCGTCTCAGCGAGCCTGAGCCTGAACCTTCTCTTTATTGGGATCGGTCTCATGGGCTGGATTGCGCCCAACGTCCCCACCACAGGTACCCCTCATGTCACTGAGCCAATCATTGCCCGGACGGCTCGCATCCATCCTTTGGCGGCGGTGATTGGATCCGTGACGATCGGCGAGCTGATTTTCGTCGCACCCGGCGCTTCTATCCGCGGAGACGAAGGACAACACATCTTCGTCGGCGACAGAAGCAACGCACAGGATGGAGTCGGCATCCATGGGCTGGAGACGTTCGAGGGTGATCATGAACTGTCTGAAAATGAAGTACAGGTCGCAGGAAAGAGCTATTCGGTTTACGTCGGGAAACGCGTTTCATTGGCTCACCAGTCTCAGGTCCACGGACCAGCCAAGGTGGGCGACGATACCCTTATCGGCATGCAGGCCCTCGTGTTTCGCACGGAACTCGGTGACCATGTGGTGGTCGAGCCGGGAGCGAAACTCATCGGCGTGAAGGTCGCCTCGGGCCGCTACGTGCCGGCCCTCGCGCTGGTGACCACGCAGGAGCAGGCCGATGCTCTTCCCCTCATCACCGACAGCTATCCCTATCGCAAATTGAACGAGGGTGTGGTGAGCGTCAACGTACAGCTAGCCAAGGCGGGCCAGCCAAAACAGATCAGTCGCAAGGACTTGAGCAAGACCTTCCTCGCACACAACATCACAGAGACCCGCGCGCAGCCCGCAGGCTTGCTCATCACATCACTTAGGCGCCGTGAGCGCATCCTGGGCCACGTGGCCACCCATCGATTTCTCAAGGATGTTCTGCTGAATTTCCGACGCGATCACCCGTGCAAGCTGGTCCACCGAAAGTGCCCCCATCGGAAACCCCTGGGTGTCTGAATAAAACGGATCGTCCGGCGCAGCCGCTCGATAGGTGTTCACCAAAATGGAGGCCGGCTGAATGCGCTGATCGCGGGCCCCCACCAGCACAGCCTTTTCATCCGGCAGGACCCGCGTGCGTGTCGCCCAGTCCCGCTGATCGATTTTGACAAACGACACGTTCCAGACTTTTCCATTCAGCAGGCTCCGCACCGCTTTAGGTGTCTTTTCCGCAAAGTAGGGATCCCGCACGATCTTCTGCAGAGCCTCGCGGATACGCATGTCGTACAGCTTGGTCGTAGAATCAGGCTGCGAGGGCGGCACCAAGCTGGTGGTTCCCACCTCGTAGTAGGACTGCCCCTCCAGACTTTTCTGGTCATCCACAGTCCGCAAATAGCTGCCGAGCAGCGCGTGAAGGGTGTGGACCCGATCGTCTCCTGGGATCGACAGGATTTCCTGATCCGGGCGTATCGGAGCCGCTTTGAGCTGTCGTGCTGCGGAAGCGGCTGTGGCTTTCGGCGCAGTATCCGCTTTACTGACGACCCATTGAAACTCTCGAGCCAACAACGGCACCAACTTATCGGAATGGCCCAGATACCCGCTGTCCTTCAGGCTCGAGCCATTGATCAGCAATGTGACTCGGCCAGGCTCTTTCGTTCGCGCGACCAGGAACGGAAATTCCTTCCCTTCATCATTGAGGACATGGGGTTCCAGGACGACCTGTTTGAGCGCGTCTTTCGTAAGACTTTCATCGAACCGCGGATAGTCCGCCCGATGCTGCAGCATGAAAGTGAAGGCATCGATGATGGTTTGAACAGCCGCCTCTGTTTCACTTTGGCCGGCTTCTCCCACTCCGGCTGTGATCTTTCCCGGAGCCACAAAGACCCGGAAAGATGCACCGGACACCGGATGTCCCGGCCCACTCGGCTCATGGCTTTCAGCGCCGGATTGTCGCTCATGCTCTTGATGGCTTGCTGCGACCGGCGACCACCGCCCT
>JBDTWG010000382.1:0-3671 GCA_040006855.1 Nitrospira sp. | reverse complement strand
TGGACCGATCCTGGCGCTCTCGGCGGCCAGCTTCATTTGTAGCGGGCTGGCGGATTTGGTGCCTGGATTGCATCGACGCATCGGCCCGGAACCGGGGTTTGCGCAGTTGCTTGTCATCCTGGCCGGTATCGGGACGATCCTGTGCCTTTAGCTGAGCCTCGGTTGACGTGATGAGCGGGAGGATAAGCAGAACAGCCACTCGCGAGTGGGAGGAGACGCAATGGCCAAGCACATGGCAACGGCGGTGGTGCTCCTGTGTATGGTAGCTGGCAATAGCTGGATTGCGGCGCAGGAGTTTCGCGGGAATCCTGATAACGGCGAGGCCCTCTACAAGACACATTGTCTCAGCTGTCATGGAAGAATGGGAGACGGGCAGGGTCCTGACTCAAAGGACCTGATTGTGCAGCCGAAAGATTTTCACACGCTCCAATCACGAGGTCGAACCGATTTTGAGCTTCTGGTCGCGATTTCCAACGGCGTATTGTTCAGTCCGATGCACTCCTGGAGAGGCCGCTTGAAGGATGAGGAGATGATGGACGTCATTCGGTACATTCGGGCGTTGGCTCCTGAGAGAGCAACGTCTTGATGGCCGTGATACCCATCAGTTATGTTGGCTGATCGCACGGTCTGGGGGCAAGGCACAAGGTATGTCAGCAAAAAGTTCAATTTTTTTAACCCTTTCCTCCGAATCCGCCCTAACCACCAAGTGCCAAGATTGTCAGCCGTCCGTCCTCGCTGTGGCGTGATGCCGCAAGGGTGAAATGGTGACTGTGGCTTTTATCCTCAGGTGTGAACGAGGGCCGCGATCCTACGTCCGATCCCGGCTTGAATTTCCCTGAAGATGGTCTCACGCCTCCTGGTATATAGCTTGCGAGACAGGTACGTATGCGAAAAATAATTCTCAATGCCCTGTTGATCATCGGCTTCATCGGAGGCTGCGTCGGTTCACAGGAATCGCGAAGCGGCGGACAAGCCGCCATGAGCCAGACGGAGCCCGACGGGCTTGATGCCATCTTCAGTCATCCCTCCCCCGATTCTATTCCCGGAGGTCAACGAGGCGAGCAGATCCGGTTAGGCTATCAAGTGATCGTCCACACTCAGGAATTCGCGGCGCCCTATGTCGGTAATGCGCTCACCTGCGCCAATTGTCATCTGGACGGGGGGCTCGATCCAAATTCGGCATCCTATGTTGGTCTCTCGCGGGCCTATCCGGAATATCGTGCGCGTACCGGGCGGGTCGTGACATTGGCCGACCGTATCAACGAATGTTTTGAGCGCGGCTTGAACGGCAAGGCGATTCCGCAAGACAGTCACAAGCTTCAGGCGATTGTGGCCTACATTGAATGGCTGTCGAAGGATGTCCCGCAAGGAAGTCGGATGGCCTGGCGCGGTATCCCGCGTCTTCAATCGACCAGGCCGCCGGATGCCGGGAACGGCGGCAAGGTGTTCACGGCCCGTTGTGCGTTTTGTCACGGCGCCGATGGGCAGGGCACCATGGCGGCGCCCCCCTTGTGGGGACCTCGTTCCTACAACATTGCCGCAGAGATGGCGCGCATTCCGGTGGCCGCATCATTCATCAAATCGAATATGCCCCGCACCAGGGGGTGGGCGCTGTCGGATCAGGATGCCTACGACGTGGCAGCCTACATCAACTCCCAGCCACGCCCGGACTTTCCGGGCAAGGCCAACGACTGGCCCAAGGGAAAGAGGCCGGCGGACGCACCCTACTGAGAAGATGACCATCACTCCGGGAGCAGACGGGCTTCCGTGGAGGGTCAAGGATATGAACGGAGGAAGAGATGAAGCTCAGCGTGGCCTACCAAGGGGGAACTCGCTACGACATCGTCACTGATCGACATCGGGTGGTCACGGATCAGCCGGTTGAAGAGGGCGGGGCTGATGCAGGAATGAGTCCCGTGGAATTGTTTGTCGGGTCCGTAGCGAGCTGCGTGGGCTACTTTGTCGGCCAGTTCTGTGCGCGGCACGACATCTCGCGCGAAGGTCTGAAGGTGGAGGCAGAATGGACGATGGCAGAAGGGCCGCATCGAGTCGGTCAGATCCTGTTGGCGATTCGTCTCCCCCACCGAGTAACCCCCGAGCAGAGAGAGCGGCTGCTGAAAGTGGCGAATGCCTGCACAGTGCATCAATCGATCGCGGTGGCGGCCAATATCGCCATTGACCTGAATCCACATAGCCACGTGGTGACGTCAGCGTAAGGGTCAATGATGATGGTCTCCCGGCGAGCGTTGTTGCGAACATGGTTGCAGGGAGTTGGAGCCGGCCTTGTCCTGGGCCATAGGCCTCTGACAGTTGAGGGCGGACAGGTCGGTGAATCCGGCCAGGCGCCCGGCCCCCTCACCGTTCGGGTCACGCGCCCCTTTGATGCGGAAACGCCGGTGCGTGAATTTGCCTCTTGGTTGACGCCTAACGAACGCTTCTTCGTGCGCAGTCACTTTGGGCCGCCCACGGCTGAATCGTTGCACCCTGATTCCTGGCGGCTGACGGTGAAGGGCTTGGTCAATGAGGGGCTGAGTCTAAGCCTCAAAGAATTACGACGGTTTGAAGAGGTGACCCTCACCGCGGTCCTGCAATGTAGCGGCAATGGTCGCGCGCACCATCGTCCCAAGGTGCCGGGCGTGCAATGGGAGCGTGGGGCGGTCGGCAATGCGCAATGGACTGGTGTCCGGCTGCGTGACCTGTTGCTGCAAGCGGGAGTGAAACCGCAGGGGCTCCATGTGCAGCTTCAAGGGGCGGACCGTCCTACGCTCGCGACGGTACCGTTGTTCACGCGCAGCATTCCTCTCGCGAAGGCAGTCCATCCAGATACGCTCCTGGCCTATGAAATGAACGGGCGGCCTTTGCCCTTGTTACATGGTGCGCCATTGCGTGTCATCACGCCTGGATGGATGGCGGAATCCTGCACGAAGTGGCTGACCGAGATCACGGTGCGAGCAGATGAATCGCCGGGCTACTACATGCAGCAAGCCTATCGTATGCCTGAGACGTCGATCCAGCCAGGCTCGGGCTTGCCGGGCACGGCCATGATTCCCGTCGAGCAAATGGTGGTGAAGTCGCTGATTGCTGCACCAGGCGAAGGCGATACGGTGAGGAAAGGACCGGTCACGATTCAAGGGGTCGCCTGGGCCGGTGATGTCTCGGTGGCCCAGGTGGAGGTCTCTTGTGACGACGGGCGCACGTGGGAGCCGGCACGGTTCATTGGTGACGAACAGCCCTATGCATGGCGGCAATGGCAATACATCTGGAATGCGAAGGCCGCCGGCCCGAGGGCCATTCTCTGTCGCGCCACGGATTCCCGTGGCGAACGACAACCGGAGAAGAGTTCGTGGAACCCCGGTGGGTTTTTGTGGAGCGGGTGGGATCGCCTGTCAGTGACGGTGGCGACATGAGAATGTTGCAAAAGTCCTCCAGCTTCGTTCTCGCTTCACTCAAGCCCTCAGCGTACACAGACCGTACGCCTCGGGCTATCGTTCGCTGTGGCCTGGCTGGCCGAACTTTTTCACCATTCTCCATTGTGCTCCTGGTTATTCTTGGTGCGGTCGTCCTCACGGCCGCTCAGGAAGAGGAGCGCGCGGCAATCGAACCTGCCACGGCTCGTAAAGCGGCCACGTTGATTCTTGCCCGTTGTGCCGTCTGCCATACCACGGACCTTA
>JBDTWG010000381.1:0-3672 GCA_040006855.1 Nitrospira sp. | reverse complement strand
AGTGGTGAAAGGTCTCGCACCCACCTATTCACCGGACATCTCCAAAGGTGAGCTCTGGTTCGATTCAATTAATCGGGAATTGAATCGCGCACAGGCCGGAATCGTTTGCCTGACCCCAGAGAACCTGGAGGCGGCCTGGATCCACTTTGAAGCGGGTGCCCTGTTCAGGGAGACGAAGAAAATATTCACCCTTCTGTACAGAGTTCCCCCTGGGAGCCTTCGTGGCCCGCTCAGCCATTTTCAGGGTACCGAAGCCACAAGGGGGGATCTCTGGAAACTTGCCGAAGCGCTGGCAACATTGACGGACAAGAAAACCCCTGATCCACGGGAAAGGATCAAAACGTTCGAGGAACAATGGCCGCTGTTCGAGACACACCTCAATAAAATTAGAGCATTGACGGTGCAAGAGCTTATGCCCAATCTTGAGAGCCTCTTCAAGCGCAAGACCTACGACGAACCCTTGGCTGATTGTCAAAGCCAGCGTTGGCAGGCTCGATATGACGGCGCCCATGAGACCTTGATCGAACTGACGCGTTCGAAGGACAAGGTTCGCGAATACATGGCGCCTCACATGGCTGACTATTATGAGGAGTTGATCCAAGCGGTGAATGGATACTGTATGGATATGGGGGCGTATCTGCTGAAGGAGCAGCTATTCGGTGTGCGTAAAGATGGGAAACTCGATATAGCGGACGCGATGCTGGACACCTGTGAGCGGCGTCGCAGGAAAATTTTGGGACTTCTCGATGACCTCATCGACGAACGTGGGGCACCAATATTGGACGAGTCCAGGCTTTTTCGGAAGTTGATCACAATTGAGGACAAGAAGACCAAATGTATTCATCCCTTGGAGAAGCGCATCAATCGGGGGGAGATTCCCGAAGGCATCGTGCCGGACGGCTTGGTCAGTCGGTGGGATTTCGATCGAATCGTCTATTATCTGGTTCAGGAGAATCGCAAGGACCTCGACATGCAGCACCTGAGCGAATGCGTGACGACCGAGCTCGAGAAGGTTCGGGCGAGGGAGCAAGAGGGTAGTTTGACCCCCTTGCATTATGCGATTCGGGCGCTCGAAAGAGGGATCGGGAAGATCCGCCGAGAGAATCCGCTGTCCGAGGAGATCAAGTCCGACGTCGAGCGCGTAGCAACGAGGGTCGAGACCTATCTGCGGGAGAATCCGAGCCGCGATGCAGGTGGCCACATCAAGGAAAATCTCGCGGCGCTGAGGGCAACCCTCGTAACCCTCGAGTAGCGGGCTTCCCAGAGTGCTCTCCGTTTGCAAACCATCACATCATCGGGGGGAGTCAATAGTATCTCTGGTTTCATCATGAAACTCGATTGCCTGCGATAGGATTCCCTCCGGGTGCCCATTCCCTACTGCTTGCCTCGCGGTCACGCCTGTGCCGTGTGAATTACTGAGGAAAACGCTAAATAGTGCGTACCGCAGCATTGATGGGTTCCTGTTCCCTTCTGGAAAGGACAGGATGGTGGTTGTTTTGGCAGGATTTCTCCTCACTCCAGTGCTTTCCTGAAGGGAGAGGGGACAAACTTTTCGCGGTTCGTTTTCTGGCCCTGAGGGCACGCACGTCCTTGCTTTTGGGTCAGGAAAGCGTACAATCCACGCCAATCTGTTGGTAGCCCAGGTGAGTAACCCTTAGGGGCGCCTATCCTGACCTGCTGTGTGACGACCATGGCGACGATTTATCTCTCATCCACGTATGAAGATCTGAAAGACCATCGCCGCGTCGTGTTCGACGCGCTGCGCAAGAGCGGGCATGACGTCATCGCGATGGAAGACTACGTTGCGGCGGACCAGCGGCCGGTGGATAAATGTCTCAAGGACGTGGAGAAGGCCGATATCTACGTGGGGCTGTTTGCGTTTCGCTATGGGTACATTCCTCCTCCGCAACATAACAATCCGAACGGCCTGTCGATTACAGAGTTAGAGCTCCGACGCGCCGAAGCTCTGGACAAGCCCTGCCTTATCTTTGTCGTCAACGACACCACGCCGTGGCCGCGGGTCTTCGATGATGCCTATACCTCGGAAGACAAAGGCGGCTGCATCAAGTCCCTGCGGCAACACTTGCTGAGGGAGAAGCTAGCGAGTCTATTCTCCGCGCCACACGAGCTGAGTACGCTCGTGCTGGCAGCAATGATGAAGCACTCGGAAGGAAACCAGACCGGTCCTTTACCAGTGGTCGACTGGCGAGAGGACACGTCTCCCTACCCGGGGCTGCTGTGGTTCAACGAGGAATATGCCCCAATGTTTTTCGGGCGAGACCGTGAGGTCGACGAGCTGGTCGGCAAGATGAGCAAGCCTGGGGGTCGTGCGCTCCTCGTCAGCGGAGCGTCCGGGTCAGGCAAGTCCTCTCTAGTGGCAGCCGGGCTGTGGCAAGCCGTGATCGGCGAGGGGCGGCTTACGGGAAGCAAGCGGTGGGTTTGGCAACGGATCCAGCCGGGAGATGGCGAGACCCCATTTCATTCGCTTGCGTGGGGTCTGAAACAGGCCTTTCCAAGAATCTCCAAACGTGCGCCAGATCTTGCCAAAGCACTGGCGAGCAACCAGACGTCGATCGGGGAACTACTCGCTCCCCACCTGGCTCAGGGGCAGGAGGCGGTGCTGTTTGTCGATCAATTGGAAGAACTGTTCACGCGAGGTTTCAAGAATGAGGATATCAGGATCTTTCTTGAGCAACTGATATCGACCGCCCGCGATAGCCAGAGCCGGATACGCATGATCACCACGGTGCGCAGCGAATTTATTGCGCGGCTGGAAGAGTCAGAGCCGATGCTCCAGGTCCTCAACACCGGCTACAACTATCATCTCGGACCGGTGTCCCCGAGAATCCTGCAACAGATGATCGAAAAGCCGGCTCAAGCCACCGGCTACGTCTTTGAGCCTCAATTGGTTGACGATATCCTACGCGAAGCTGCGCAAGAACCGGGAAGCCTTCCGCTCGTCGCCTATGCGTTAAAGGAGCTGTTCGACCGCCGCTGCGAGAGCACATTCACCCGCGAGGCCTACAAATCCATTGGCGGGGTGGCTGGCGCTATCGGCATCAAAGCCGACCAGGTTATGAAAGATATAGATGAGCAGGTGGGCGGCGCCTTCGATACAGTGTTCGCAGAGCTGGTGCACCTAGAGCGAGAGCATCCCCCGACCCGAAAGCGCGCGAGCCTCGCTGCCTTCGCGACGCACCAGGCCGCCAACCAACTCATTGACGCGCTGGCGGGACCCGATTGTCGGATCTTGGTCAGGGGCGGTGAAAAACCAGAAGTGACGGTGGAGGTGGCCCATGAGAAACTGTTTTCCGCCTGGCCTAGATTGAAAACCTGGATAGGCAACGCAGGAGAGGCTTTGCGTCTCATCGAGCATGCTGCAGAGGCAGCACGGAGATGGCAGGAGGGCGGGGACAACCCACAAGAGCTCTGGCTTGGCACACGTGCGAAAGAGGTTCTGGTAGCGTTGCAGCGGTTCGGCAAGCACCCCTCTCCGGTGTTGGAACGGTTTCTAAGACCTCAACAGCTATTGGTCGGCCAACTCAATCAGGATACTCTATCACACGAGCTTCGTGCGTTCATCGGGAGAGCCTTGGATGAGTTCGGCGATCCACGGCCTGGCGTCGGCCTGCTTCCGGACGGTCTGCCCGATATCGTATGGGTAGAGATCCC
>JBDTWG010000380.1:0-3686 GCA_040006855.1 Nitrospira sp. | reverse complement strand
CATGGGCCTTACCTAACTCGTCACGGCCTCCACAATAGCCCAGAGGCTAGGCAAGGAAGGCAATATAGTGAATAGGGTCCATGGAACCTCTCTAAAACCGGCGGGGGTGCTGTGCTAATGTCTCCTCCTTACGAGTCGGACCGCATAGCGCGCTGCCCGAATTGGCCGTAATGCCACCAATCCGGGCAGGGCCGAAGGGAATGCGAATCGAACGACTCATTGCCCAGATGGCCCACAGAATCCTGCGAAAGTGGGTGCCGTTTAGTCCGCGTTTATAGGGCACGAAGACGAACCCTCCTGCAATTGCCACCACGTCCCGACGTCGGACTCTACAAAGGAGGCTAAGGATTGTCCGTGCTCATCCACCACGGTGAGTGTACTTCCCATGATGTCCACACGTTCACCTTCCACCACGATGGGCTCTGTATCTTTTCGATTAAACCTGAATCTATTGGCCATCACGTCCTCCTTTCGAGCGTCCATTACAACTAAAAGAGGACCAAGGACGTCAGTGCCGCAAAGAGATCCATCCGGCATTTAATGGGCTTTATCAACAACCTCAAATGCGTGACCTGGTCCTGCCGAATGGTCCAGTCCTCTGAACTCACTTGCACCGTGGCCAGAAAAAGCACTGGGATCTTGCGAGGAGCATCAGAGGTTGAGGTGATTACAGGACCCGTTGTCATACGAACCTCGTTAAGCATGATCACTCATGGTGAGTCGCGCGTCGGAACACTAGGGGCGTCCCGGCGAGGAATATTCCTCGCCGGGCACACAGCTGTCCTATCTAGTAGATTTAGCGGAGGGTGACTTCTTCGCAGTGCCGGCTGGTTTGGCCAGGAGTGTTTGCTTCCTTTTCGTCACCTTCACTTCGAGCGCATCCCAATCGATGTCATGGCGTTCGGCCTTGGGCAGCATCTCGCCCTCTTCTTCCTCAATGTGATGCTTCACGAGTTCGCTAAGCACACAAAACTTAGCGTGAAACTTTTCGTCGCTCGGCCTGAGCTTCTTCAGTTCGGCAATTAAAACGTGCACGAGATGATGTTCCTCAACCGCTTCATCTATCATTTCGGTCTCGTCAATGGCCTCGCGGACGGCTGGATAAATGAGGGTCTCCTCCAGCTCGGCATGGATTTCGAGTTCGTGAATCGCCGTCAGCGCGATTGCCGCCTGCTCTCCTCCCTCGGCAGACTCAAATTCGTCGAACAATCCCTTTACCTTTTTATGGTCATCCTTCAGCATTTCGACCACGGCGGGAACGGTTGCACTCTGCTTGGCCATATCTATCTCCTTAACTCTGTAAAATGGAATGCAATCCAGTGAACTGCGTGTGTAGACGATCCTCATCTTACGGGAGTCTGGCTAGCAGACTACTGGGCGAAGCCCTTGGAGCCCAATCAATCCTTACGTCTCGAGGAAGGAGGTAGGTTACGAGCGTGTGCGGGAGCCCAGAGCCTTAAACGGTGAGATCGTCTGCGAGGAGAGAGCCTGGAGAGCCGCTTCTCTCACGGCTAGTGTCCTCTGAAAGGCGCCCTCCTCGCCATACTTACTGATGGAGACCTTTGTATGCTGCGATCGCCCATTCCCAATCGGCCATTGCGCCTCTCAGAAGAGCCGGCGTTGACGACGCCCTCTGACAAGCGCCCAGCGATCAACCCGCGTTAGGCCCGAGATATTCGAGCAGTTGTTCTTCTTGCGAATGACGCAACAGGCAGGTTTGCTCATGGGCGGATGAGCCTCGATCAGCCTGTCGCGATACACCTGAGCTGCCTTCAAGGCCTGTTGTGATCCGCCGTGTCGGGTATCACTAAAGTTCCGCACATGGGCTGTGCGGCGCTGGACGGTAACACGCCCCCAGTGCGTAGAGGAGGCCTCATGGTCGACACGACGGATATTCAGAATCCCTTCTCTTTAATGGGAGGCCAGTCCACTGACGGCCTCGGTTTGCTCCCGGGGACGGTCGGTCGCCGCATTCCAGGCGGCGTGGAATTCATTCCGGGTGGTCCGCCCATACACAAGGACAGTCGCCACGATGAGCCCCATGAGCAGCCCGATCATGATGCACAGAACGATCGATTGTATTCTCCGCTCGGCCTCGGCTCTCTCCTGACGCGACATCTCAATAGCCTACGCACAGCGGGGCCTCCCCCCAGATGGCGCTGGGCCGCGCTCGTTTTTCAATATAGCCGACATAGAAACGGAGCCGTATTTGATCGTCCCCGGCCATTCGAATGAACTCAATCCCCGCTTTGCCATCCTGTGCCCATCGCACAATGCCGAGATCGATGCGCATCGGGCGGTGTTTATCCAGATACACGCGGAGTTGGACGGGTTGCCCGCGCTCCAGCACGAGCGCCGTCTCCAACAGACAGCCGGGCACCGTCAGATCTAAGACCTGCCCTTCTCCGACTCGTGCGCCGCAGGAGAGCGTCACTTTACACGTCGCCTTCTTCCGATCACTGTAACGTGGGGTCACAGATCCTCCTTGTGGTCATAGGTCAGGATGAACGGGGGCTCGCGTCCAATTGTCGCGCTCACGAAGAAGTCCGCCTCTGTCAAATAGTCCCCCAGCCGTAGTTGCTCGGCGACGGCGAGGATGAGAAATTCCACAGTAAACGCATCCGAACACCCCCACGTGACCTTGGCATGGTCGACCCGTAGGGCCGAATCGAGGCCGGGCAGATAAATCCGCAATTCCAGCGCATCCCAGGATTCCGGATGCTGGCCGGTTCGAATAGTGCACCCGGTCGCTGAAATTGATTCAAGGCGGCCGGTGTGCTCACTGCACGTATCGGCGATCACGGGTCGGAAATCGAGTCGACAGGACACCTTCATGATCAGCGACTGGGCCCATGCTCTTTTTCTGATCGTCGTGCGGCTCATATTTCAAGCGTACCTGGGGGCCGGCGGTCTGCCTATGACACAGAGGACGGAGGACGATGGAGTACAAAGGGAGGGTGACAGATGAGTGCAGGCATCCTGCGAGGGTCAGTGTGCGGCTAGGTCCAGCGCAGAGGAAATCGAATCTCTCCGGCCCCTCGGCGATCAGGAAACGTGGAGAATCGTTCAAGTCGCCTTACACACTGGATTGCGAGAAGCGAAGATCTTGGAGATCGAACGATCATGGATGAAGCTGAGAGATGACGGATGGTGGTTACTCCTTCCGCCCGCTCGCAGTGCTTTGAAGGGGACACCAGCGGAATTGCCATTGAACCGCATCGCAGTCGCAGCGCTGAAATCGGATGTCGCATGCATCGACGGACCCATTTTCCATCAACGAACGAGCGATGCCTTGAATAAGGCATGGTCACGTCTCTGTAAACGAGGCCCGGGTGCACGATCTCCACTTCCATGATTTGCGTCACACGTTCGCCACACGATTACAGAATCTGGGCGTGCCTCTCGAAGTTCGGTCTGCTCTGTTAGGTCATCGTCTACGTAGTGACTCGTTGGGAAGCGAAACGATGACGATGCGCTATTCCCACGGGGGACATGGCTGGAATCAACAGCTGCGGCGCGCCATCACACAGCTCGAAACGATGGTTTTGTCCGATGGATTGTCCTATAGACAACCGCCCGTCGAACTGGACATTGCCTTCAAGGCGGTTAACTCATCGGAAGATCAGGGGAAAGGTTGGTGGTCCCAACGGGATTTGAACCCGTGTCTGAGCCTTGAGAGTCGATAC
>JBDTWG010000379.1:0-3691 GCA_040006855.1 Nitrospira sp. | reverse complement strand
TGGAAACCAAACGACTCGACAGCGTCATGAATTTGGTCGGAGAATTGGTTCTGGGCCGCAATCGCTTGATCAAGATCGGCACCCAGCTGGAACAGAATCATGAATCTGATCCGCAAGTCCGGGTGTTGAGCGAAACCCTCGCACAACTCAACTTGGTGACGACCGATTTACAGTTGGCCGTCATGAAAACCCGCATGCTGCCGATCAAGAAAGTCTTCGCAAAGTTGCCGCGCATGGTGCGCGACCTCTCGCAGAAACTCCACAAACAGGTCCGATTGGAAATGCGCGGGGAAGAAACCGAGCTGGACAAGTCCGTCGCCGACGAAATCGGCGATCCACTGGTCCACTTGGTGCGCAATGCCATCGATCACGGGATCGAAACTCCCGCGGAGCGCCAGGCCAAGGGCAAATCCGGCGAGGGGCAGTTGACCATTGCCGCCAGCCAGGAAGGCAACAGCATCGTCATTCGAATCAACGACGACGGACGCGGCATTCCGGTGGACAAGATCAAGGCCAAGGCTCTGGCCAAGGGGCTGATCAGTGAGGCCGAACTGGCGACGATGGAACATCGCGAAGTTTTGAACCTCATTTTTCTGCCGGGGTTCAGCACGGCCGAGCAGGTCACGGATGTCTCCGGGCGAGGCGTCGGGATGGATGTCGTGCGCACGAACATCCGCAAGATCAACGGCAGCGTGGATCTCGAATCCGAACCGGGCAAGGGGAGCCAGATTATCATCAAGCTGCCCCTGACGATCGCGATTATCCAGGCGTTGATGGTGGAAGTCGAGCAGTCCATTTTCGCCATCCCCCTGAGTACCGTCATCGAAGCGGTGCGCATTTCTCGCAACGACATCAAGACCATCAATGGGCGGGAAGTACTGCACCTGCGGGATCGCGTGCTGCCACTGATTCGTCTGGCGCAGGAGTTTGACATTCCCACCAACTCGGAGCGCGAGCGGTTTTACGTCGTAGTGGCCGCCTTGGGCGACCGCCGAGTCGGGGTCGTGGTGGATGAACTGCGCTCCCAGGAGGAAGTCGTCATCAAGTCCATCTGGGACTATCTCGAAACCGTCAAGGGCGTGTCGGGCGCCACCATCACCGGCGAGGGCAAGGTGGTGCTTATTCTGGACACCTCGGAATTGGTCCAGAATGCGCGAGCCTGGCATAACAGCGGCGTCGCGGCCTGAAGGGAAATGTGAAGCGTCGTCCGTAAGGCGTCCGACCCTCAAGACGAGGGTCGCTTTACGAGATACGAATCGGGTCCGAAAGAATCGGAGGAAGTATGTCGACTCTCATCAATGAAATCGATGCTCGGACCAGGCTCGCCGGCGCGAACCAGATGGAGCTATTGCTGTTCAAGCTGGGGACCAACGAAATCTTCGGGATTAACGTCTTCAAGGTTCGCGAGGTCATGAAATTGCCGGAGCTCACACAAATACCGGAAGCCGATAACCGCATTGTGGGGATGGCCAACATTCGGGGAATTATGGTGCCGGTCGTGGGACTCAAGCGCAGTTTGGGCTTGGGAGCGGAGGGGGAGGGGCAACCGGGATCCGCCACCGCACATCCCTACCTGATCGTGTCCGAATACAATGGGAGTTTACAAGGGTTTCTCGTTGCGGGAGTCGATCGCATCATTCGCTTCTCCTGGTCCGCCATCAAGACACCGCCGGCGATCGTCAGGGAAAATAACAAGGGCGCAGTCACGGCCGTCACGATGCTGGACGACGGTCGCATGGTGCTGATTCTCGATGTGGAGAAAGTCCTGAACGATATTTGCCCCCGGTCGGACGACGAGGTCTTTGCCGGTATGGTAGCCACGCCGGCGCTGAAATCAAAATGCATGTTGTTCGCCGACGATTCCTCGGTCGCGCGAACACAGATTCGCAAAGCGCTGGAACGCCTCGAGATGTCCTACATCATGACCACCACCGGCGGAGAGGCCTGGACAAAACTGCAAGCCCTCGCGGACCAGGCCACTGCGGAAGGCAAGGAACGCGTGGATCAGATCCAATGCATCTTGAGCGACATTGAGATGCCGGAAATGGACGGGTTTACCTTAACGAAGCACATTCGCGCCGACCCGAGACTCGCGCACTTGCCTGTGATGCTCCATTCCTCCTTGACGGGAGCCTGCAACATGGAAAAAGGGAAAGCGGTCGGCGCCACTGACTACATCACCAAATTTGACGCCAAAATGTTGGGCGAAAAACTCTCTCTATACGTGGGTCAAGATAGGCAACAGGCGAGCAAGGCCGCCTAAGGGCTTACCTAGCTCAAGCTTTCACCGTAGACGGCCGATGTAGCAGACAGACGTTATGGCGCTTCCACTTTCACAGATGAGCCTCGCGACCCCAAAGGTTCGCGTCTTAGTCGTAGACGATTCCGCCTTCATGCGGAAAAGTCTGACCGCCATGCTCGAAGAAGGCAAACAGATAGAAGTGATAGGTGTGGCCCGGAACGGAGAGGAAGCTGTTCAGCAGGTGCAGCAGTTGAAACCAGACGTGGTCACGATGGATGTGGAAATGCCTGGCATGACGGGTCTGCAAGCCTTGCAGCAGATCATGGCAAAACATCCCGTGCCCGTGATCATGGTCAGTTCCATCACCATGGAGGGCGCGCAGGAGACGCTGCAAGCGCTGGAATGGGGCGCGGTGGATTTCGTCCCGAAACAGTTAGATGGAGTCGCCTCAAAAATTGCCGAGATTCAAAAGCTGCTGGTCTCCAAAGTGTTGGACGCCAGACATGCAGGCTCAAAGCTGAGAGCCATCCCGCTGAGCGGGCAGGCGAAGCTGGCCGTCCTACCTGCCAAATCACTCAGTAGCTTTTCCGTCAGCGTCACCCGCGGCACGAAATTGATCGCGATCGGTTGTTCGACGGGAGGCCCACAGGCCCTGTTCGAAATCATGCCGATGATTCCGGCGGATTGCCCGGCCGGTATCGTCATCGTCCAACATATGCCGAAATCGTTCACCAAACCATTTGCCGAGCGATTGAACAACCTCTGTGCACTTGAGGTGCGTGAAGCCGTCGATGGGGACGAAGTCAAACCAGGCCGGGTCCTCGTGGCCCCTGGCGGCATGCAGTTTCGAATCGTCAAGAAAACCATCACGAGCTCCGTCGTCAAACTGTCGCCGAATGTCGAAAACCATCCCCATGCCCCCTCCGTCGACATCATGCTGAACTCGGTGGCGGCGCTCTACGGCGAGCGCAGTATCGGTGTGATCCTCACTGGGATGGGTCACGACGGGTTGGAAGGGATGAAAGCGATCAAGGCAGCAAAGGGTCGAACAGTGGCACAGGATGAAGCATCGAGTGTCGTGTACGGCATGCCAAAAGCCGTCGTGGAAGCCGGGTGTGCAGAGAAAGTGGTTTCGCTATCCAAAGTGATCGGCGAAGTCATGAATATGGTGTGACAGGGAGCGTCATCTCAATCGTTCACAATGGAGTGGGTAGGAGGCGTTATGGGGAGCATGTTGAAGGGTATGACTATCGGGCCTAAGTTCATTCTGTCGATTTCTGCCGTAGCACTGCTGGTGATCACGCTTGGTCTGGTGGTCCTGTATCAACAGGAAGAATCCAAAATGGACACCATGCTCGCTGGGCGCAGCAGCGTGATTAGCACACAGATCATGATCAGTCGCGCCTATATCACGCAGAACTATGTGGCCAAGATCAAGAAATCGAAGGC
>JBDTWG010000378.1:0-3712 GCA_040006855.1 Nitrospira sp. | reverse complement strand
ATCCAGCCAGATGGAGCGGGGATGGTGAGAATGCTACGCTTTCGTTCTCGGTGATTCCGACGATTGATTTAAAGCAAATCTTGGACGATGACAAGTTCGATGAAACAGCCTTGAATCATTTGGAAAGCTTGGGCGGAAAGATCGATGCGAAACCATTAGTACGCGATTACCTTGCCAGCATCGGCGCAATACACGAAAGCATAAGAGCAAGCATGAAATCGTCCCTTTTAGAGTGGGAGACAATTATCTGCGAGGCAATTGAATCGTTCAGTAGAGAATTCCCAGATGAAGGATCCGTTTTGGGGTTAGCCGCGCTGGCTAAGAATGTGGGTACAAACGGTTATCGTGAAGTATCTTTGTTTGCCGGCTTTATTGAATACCGTAAAAACCTTGAAACACAAACTTCCAGCTTGTCTACTCTTGGCAAGAGGTATGTAACTAGCCAGGCTCATAATAAAGGCGGAACCCGTTGATTCGGATAACGTAACTCTTTAGCGTGATCTAATTTCATCCGGTATTTTTATTCTTGAACTGATGAAATCCATGACATTCCCCCTTTTAACTCCCTCAGTCCCGAGTTCCTGTGGTGTAACTTGAGCTGATGGCCACATGCCGCCAAAAATCAGGTCAGCAATTCCAGCTTCCGTCAACAAGTCTGTATATGGAGAACTGATTTCAGAATGTTTACTATTACACCACTCTGCTGTGCTACCCGCAACAACATCGGCGAACTGGAGTTGCAAATAATCACCGGAACGACCGAACTCAGTTGAAGCGACTCCTAGAGGGAACTGCCAGAGACGCCTGTCATACCCGACGGTAGCACTTTCAATTGTAGACCGGGTTAGTTGATCCCATAGCCACTTATCTTTTGCCATGGCTGATGATTCATCATGAATAATCTCCAATGGCCCCGTGCACTCTCCGCGCCAATGATTGATTGTAGCAGCGGCAGTCGTAAGGGAAACGTCCAGTACTTTCTTTGGCAGATTGCACAAATGGTTATAACCAAGTCTCTTCTCTCCGTGTATGAGCCATAACAGAACATCGTGAACTGCCTTGTGGGACGCTGAGTTGTAGTGCAAATTTATGACGCGCCAGAACGCATTGTAGCTTTGTGGTGTACGTTCCCTCATCATGTTCTGAAAGTTGGTCAAGACCGAGGTGAAGAACAACTCACCCCATATGGTGCTAAGGGTTATGTACATCAGGTTGCACATGCCGATATTTGCACCTTTTTCATAAAGGTCCAGTCCGTCTTCATGAAGGTATGGTTCCACCCACCAGTCAACGAGCATTGTCACAAGAACATATTTTTTAAGAGCAACACTAGTACCGACTTGCTTAGGATATTGCTTAAGTGCCTTGATAAACTCCGCAACCCGCTGTTGACCGTTGCGTGTCTTCCTCAGCCTGTTGTGCTTCAGCTCCTGCGCCTGCACACTCTTGAAAATATCTCGCCACAAGGCCTGTGCCTCTTCCTCGGTAACATTGGTGGATCCAAGCACGAACCACGGCTGGTCCATGTTTACTAGGTCTTCTCCTGTGTAACCTGATTCATCTAGGAATAACTTCATGGTAATCAGACCTAGTTGACTTAAAGCGGCTCTAGCTTAGACCAGATTTCGTACTCTTCAAACCGAAAATTATTTCGCATTTTTGATGAATTTTGGTCCCGGTTTTGGTCCCGGTTCGGTCCCGGTTCGGTCCCGGTTCGGTCCCGGTTTTGGTCCCAATTGCTAATCTACCTTCATCGTCACTGGTCGCATCGTTCCATGCTCTAATTGATTGAGTTTAAACGTTAAAATCACATTCTGTCACCACCAATCACTGTCAGTCTCCCACGCACGTGGTACGTCTTCGGATCCCAGGGTTGGGGGTTCAAGTCCCTCGGGGCGCACCATAGAATCAACAGGTTGCACCGTTTCTCCCCGTTCTCCCTCCAGGTTGGTCACGGTTCCACCCAGACTTCCTCGATTCACTGCGTCTCGCAGATGTCCTGGGGCAAGGTGGGCATACCGTAGCGTCGTCTCAATACCGCGGTGCCCGAGGATCTCCTTCCCCGACACGAGATCGACCCCTGCCATGACACGGCGGCTGGCTGCGGTATGTCGGAGTGCGGTACTACTTACTAATCATGCAGGACGACATTCAGCAATGAGCTGTGCACCTGCAGGGTACCGTTATATTCAATAAATCCTAATTTTCTGAATTTGTTCATAAAGAAGTTAACACGAGGCCGGGTGGTACCGATCATTTCCGCGAGCATCTCTTGGCTCACATGAGGGATCGTTGGTTGAGGTTTTCCTTTCTTCCCAAAATTGGCCAGTAACAGGAGCACTCTCGCCAATCTCTTCTCGCTCGAATTGAACAAGTGATCCACTAAATCTTCTTCGACACGCATACTATGGGAGAGAACATATTTAAGAAATAGCTCTGAGAAGCTCGGCTCATCCTGTAGGACTTCGGTCATTTTTGTTTTGGTGATGCGTAGCAATAATGCGGGTTCTATGACCGTTGCATTCATGTTCTGTACAGAATGCCCGGTAAGACACTGTTCACCGAAAAAGTGTTCATTTTTTAATACGGCAACCACTGCTTCCTTACCCTGGGAGGATAATACGGAAAGTTTGACTGTGCCCTGTCGGATATAGAAGACGGCATCGGCCGGATCACCCTGCGAGAATACCTTCTGTTTTGGGAGGTAAGATACGAGCTTCCTGCCCGGGCCGGTGCTTTTCAGAAATGATTGAGAGCTGAAAGGTAGAGATCGTTTTCGCGCCATGCCTTTACCCTACGGTTTGGGTTTATCATATGTTTTGGCTCTATTTTATCATTGGTCATGAACCGTGTAAGAAGGGAAACCCCTTGGACACGACCCACGCCAGAATACTCTGCGCATTTTTTAATGAAGCTCGCATGTCTTTGGAAGGACGCTCAGTTCGGGGATTTAATTATAGCTAGGGCAAGGCCGGCAGTTTCCGTAAAAGGTTTTCAATTTTGCACCACCGTTGCGGTAAGCGTGCCAATAAGTCGGGGTAGTTGGTGTGTACAATTTTTAGAAAGAAAAGCAGATGAGCCAGCTGCTTTCATAGCATCCTGCGTGTAGGGATCATCATTTAAGGACACCCCGATCACGTGGACTCCAGGCAAAATTCGCTTGATGCGTCGAGTTGCCTCCACACCTCCGAGGTGAGGCATGCTCACATCCATAATCACTACCTGTGGCTCAAGTGAAAGCGCCAATTCAATGGCCGCTCTGCCATCTCCCGCCTCCCCCACGACGATGAATTCCGCGAATCTTTCAAGGACCTCTCGGAGTATTGTGCGGAATGGCTCAAAATCATCAACGAGCAGGATGAGAATTGGTTCCACACGAAGTGTTGGGGCAGCATCCAATACTCACCTCCAAGTTTACGCGGCTCTATGTCCATCTTGTCCTTTCTCTCAGCGTCTGTCTGTTCAAAACAAGACATCCCAAAGACCTTTCGGCGTTCTGCAGGTGATGGGAAATCAGATGGGAAAAAAAGACTGACGTTGAATTCGACTCATGGACGCGACAGATTCTAATCGGCCCTACCTAACATTAACCTGCTTTTGTGACCCGCAGGTCATAACAGCGATTGAGTCTGTGCTTTTGCGCCCGCCGGAAATTCTTGGTTAAATTTAATGCGCGTCACGGCTGAGGATGTTGCCAGTTTTTGTAGACCGC
>JBDTWG010000377.1:0-3715 GCA_040006855.1 Nitrospira sp. | reverse complement strand
TCACTGCTCGTTGTCATTGCGCAGATTGTTGATGCGCCCCAGGACGTCAACCGTTCGAAGGAGGAACGGCGATTCGGGGCGTTTGTGGTGGAGACGCATTCGGAGGGATGCCGCTGCACTCGTCTGAGTTTCATGGGCGTTCGGGGCATCTACAATGGTCAGGTACATCTGCGCGGGGTCTTTGTGCCGGTGGCAAACCGGCTTGGAGAAGAGGGCAACGGTCTGCGGCGCGCCCTGGAGAGCCTCACCGTGGGACGGCTCACACTTCCTGCCGCCTGCCTGGGGAATCTCAAACAGTGCCTCTGGCTTGCCCGTACGCGCGCGCAGCAACGAATTCAGTACGATCGGCCGATCGGCGAGCACACGGATATCGGCTCCAAGCTTGTGTTAATGGCCTCCCGTGTGCTGGCGCTGGAGGCCTTGGTAAAGATCACGGGGATCTGGGCCGATGCCAAGCAAGATGTGCGGCTGGAGTCGGCGGCGGCAAAAATTCTCGCGACTGAATGGCTCCTGGAATCGCTGCTGGATCTGTTTCGCATCTACGGCGGGCGCGCATTTGAGACGCCCGATTCGCTGCGTCTCCACGGGGACCTGCCGGTGCCGATCGAACGGATGATCCGCGACGCCCTCATCAATGTGATCTGGGAAGGGAGCAACGGCATATTGACCCTCTGGATAGGGAGGGAAGGGTTGGCGGAGTATTTTACCCATGGCACCGCCTTCCTGGAATTCCAGATTGCAGAGATGTTGCGGGCCACACCATTTTTCGTGAAGACCGCGGCCCGATCCTTCAGTGCCTTGTCCGTCTATGAGAAAGGCGGCGCGGTGGCAGGATCGTTCGACACGGTGTGGGAGCGTTTCGTCGCGCACAAGAGTCGGGAGCTGGCGCAAACGACCCTGTGGGTTGCGGCACGTGATCGGCAGGGTCTTGCAAAGAAGCAACTTTTGATGACGCGTCTGGTGAAGGCCGGCCTGCATCTCTTTGCCGTCGAAACGTTGCTGTGGTACAAGTCGCAGCAGGAGCTCCGAGATAAGGCGCATGTTCAGAGCCTCGCCACATACTTCTGTTCGCGAATTCAAGCAGAATTCAATCCCGCCCCCTTGCTCTCCTTGCGGACATCGCCATGGAACGATGACGCCAGTCTGTATCCTGTGGCAAAGGCCATTCTCGCCGGAGAAGCTGAGTGGCTGGAGGAAGGCATCATTCGTTGCGGCTCGATCGAGGAACACGTGGCAGCTGGGGAAAAGGGGCTGGTATGCCGGTGAGGTCTAGATGATGGAGATTGCCAGTTACTTTGACGCGGTGAAGGATCGGTATGGACTAAGCAGCGATTACGCGCTGGCGGAAAAGCTGGGCATTGCCCAACCCGAAGCGAATCTCATGCGGCGCGGCCTCAAAATTCCCAAGCCAGAACTCTGTATCAAGATGGCTAAGCTCTTGGATAAAAATCCGGTGGAGCTCTTACTCGTCGCCCAGAAAGATAAGGCGCCCAGCGCCGCAAAGGAATACTGGACGCTCGCCCGCACCGCGGTGGATGTGATGCTGCATGTGCCCAAGAGTCCTAAGTACTTGCCGAAGAAAGTGGCGGCGATCGGGCGGGAGCTGCGACAGCTCGAATCCCAGTCGCTGGTCTACCAGGGTGCCGCCGCCAACGCGGAGGCGGTGCGGCTCGTCGAAACGGCGGAGCGCTCGATCGATGCCATCATGGAACGGTGGAACATTTGGAAAAAAGGCGAGGCCCTCTATCCGAGTTATCTGTTGGCTAACCAGGAAGCGACAAGGAGGGGCGTGGCGATCCGCCGCTTGCTCGTGTTGTCGGCGGAACAGATGCGGCAGGACTCGTTGGTTATGGATGCCATCGAGGTCATGGACGATCAGCGCCGAGCCGGCATTAGAATCTACTTTGCCTTTCGCGACGAATTAGAGCGGTCTCCGGCCTTCGTGCGGTTCGAAGAAGACTATCGCAAGCAAGGCGCGCCTCAGGATATCAATGCGGCAATGTTCGACGGCGAGATCCTGCTCTTTTCCCAATCGTATGGGCAGGTACCGCTTGGCAAGGTGGGAAAACCCACGCTGATCACGATGATCAATCAGCTGGAAATTACCTGGAAAGCAGATCTCCTGCGGGATCTGAACCCGGCCTCTCTTTTTGACATGACGCGTTACGTATTCGACTATGAAGCGGCTTCTCCATTTCGTGCGCAGGTCGCGCGATATTTGAAAGGCCGACGGTGAAATTTCCATCCGAGCCGTTCAAGATCAAAGTCGTCGAGCCGATCAAACGGACGACCCGCGACGAGCGTGAACACTTGCTCCGCGAGGCCGGATACAATCTTTTTCACGTTCCTGCCGATAGTGTCTACGTCGATCTCCTCACCGACAGCGGCACATCTGCCATGAGCGACAACCAATGGGCTGGAATGATGCTGGGCGACGAGTCTTACGCCGGCAGCAAAAATTATTACCACTTCGAAGCGGTGGTGCGCTCAATCTTCGGTTATCGTCACGTCATTCCCACCCATCAGGGGCGCATGGCGGAGAACCTCTTGTTCTCGACGGTCGTCAAGTCGGGTATGTCTGTTCCCAACAACATTCATTTCGATACGACCAGGGCCAACGTCGAACATCAGGAGGCGGAGGCGCTCGATCTTGTGATCAAGGAGGCCTACGATCCCCATTGCGAACTGCCTTTCAAGGGGAACATGGACGTGCTTCGGTTGGAAGACACCATCAACCGCCTGGGACGTGAATGCATTCCTCTGGCCATGATCACGATCACCAATAACAGCGGCGGCGGCCAGCCTGTGTCGATGGAAAATATTCGCCGGACACGCGCGCTGCTGAACCGCTATGGCATCCCGCTCTTCTTCGATGCCTGTCGTTTTGCGGAGAATTGTTTCTTCATCAAGGAGCGGGAGCCAGGCTACGAGGACACTCCGGTGCGGGAGATTGCCAGGGAACTGTTCAGCTATGGTGACGGCTGCACCATGTCGGCCAAAAAGGATGGTCTGGTGAACATCGGCGGGTTCCTCAGTCTCAACGATGAGCGCTGGACGCAGGACATCACGAACTTGCTGATTCTGGTGGAAGGTTTTCCGACCTATGGTGGGCTCGCTGGACGTGATCTTGAGGCGATGGCCAGAGGCCTTGAAGAGGTTCTCGACGAAGAGTATCTACGGTTTCGGATCAGTCAGGTGCGGTACCTGGGGGAGCTGTTGGAAAGCGGAGGGGTGCCGATCCTCAAGCCGATCGGCGGACATGCGGTCTATCTCAACGCCAAAGAGTTCCTGCCGCACATTCCACAAGACCGCTTCCCCGCCCAAGCGCTCGCGGTTGCGCTCTACCGGGAATACGGCATTCGCGGAGTCGAGATCGGAACGGTGATGTTTGGAAAGCGAGATCCGGCAACGGGGCAGCCGATTTATCCAGAACTGGAGCTGGTGCGTTTGGCTGTTCCTCGCCGTGTCTATACGAACATGCAGATGAAGTATGTCGCCGAATCCATCGTGGATCTGTTCAGCCGTCGGGATGCCATTGGGGGATTGATTATGACGTACGAGGCCCCTCTACTGCGACATTTTACGGCGCGCTTTGAAGAGCGGGCATTTGTCGGAAGAATTTCGCTCGCGCCCGACCGTTGTGACAAGCCACTCGGCTCCACGACGCTCCTCTAAGCCTCGGCTTTTCGATGGTGCCCGGCACACAGTCTCCCGC
>JBDTWG010000376.1:0-3730 GCA_040006855.1 Nitrospira sp. | reverse complement strand
CCGAGGGCCATCGCGATATAGCCCATCCAGTCATAGTGTGCACGCTCCTCGTCGGTCTTTGCCGACAAGAACCGGTATGCCGCATAGGCTGCGACGACACCACCACCAAAGGCCATGTTGCCGAGAATACGGTGCAAGTTCAGAGGATTCCACAAGGCTGTATGGATCACGTGCCAGATATTACCAAGGAAACGCCCCTGCTCATCCACGCCGGCCGGCGACATCATGAAACCGATCCAAGAATTCGCCAGCATCATCAAAACAGTGCCGATGACGTTCAAGACCACGGACATGCTGAGGTGAATCCATTTCAGGAACCCCTCCTTCATCTTGTCCCAGCCATAATAATAGATGTAGAGGGTTCCGCTCTCAGCCACGAACATCAATGCATAGATATGCATGACTGGCCTAAAGATACCCGAGAGGTACTGAAAGAAGGCGGGATAGAGAGTCAGGAAGGTAAAAATCAGAATTCCACCCAGAATTGCGGTCAGCGAATAGGCCGTCAAACTGATCTTAATAAAATCGTAGGCCAGCTGGTCGTACCGCTTGGCCAACGCCTTATCCTTGCTCACCACGCCCATGAACTCGATGATCATACAGAAGATGGGCACAGCCAAGACGAAGCTGCCATAGTAAAGGTGCTGCTGGTTCGCGAACCAAAGAAGGACGCGACTCTCGAAGTTGTAACGAGGATAGTCCTTATCACTATCAGTCGTCTTAGGAGCCGGAGGGCCAGACACAATCCCTTCCGTCTTATAATAAACATCCTTGCCCTTCTCAACTTTTGCATCACCACCCTCTTTTTTCACTCCAGCAGCTGGTGCGCCGCTGTCGCTGGCGAGGGCAGGGATCGCAACCAAAACGGGCAGAAGGAGGAGGCCGATCATCGCGCCCAGCGCCATGACCGACATCAACTTCGTGCGGGTTACAGAGCCCATGGGTTACCTCCTTGATACATCGCGTATGTGAGCAACAACTTCAAAACCTCAATTTCCAATGGTTATTTTCGAAAGAGGTACCAAAAATCCAACCCCTGCGCATCCATCAGAAAGTGATCAACGGCCGCAAAAAACGAGAGGCAAATCACTACAGAGACGACGAAATACACAATTGTTTGGCCCATCTCAAACCCCCTTCAACATGATAAGCAATTCCCCAGGCCAGCCTACCGGATCAGCATGGGCACTGAACCCCACCGAACCAGTAAAAAAACCAAATACTGACTGCGCAGGTGATGTAAAAAATCATCTTGCCGATTTTAATTTGGACGTCATCCTGAGCAGCTTCCATCATGATTCTCCCAACGGTTTAAGTACGTATTTTAAATTGACACACCAACTATGCTGTGTTAATCAAAATCCCTCATTCACATGTTTTTAAAAGGGATTTTTATGGCTAAAAATTCAAAAGTGTTCGACATTATAGTTTTGGCCGGAATGGTTGTCAATATCATTTTGGCCGTGTTTCTGATCCTCTATTACTTTGATTTCCTGTGATTTTCTCAGAAACCCTACCCGCTTCCGAGTCCCCATTTTCCACACTCGATTGCGCACAGCGAAAGCCGATGGTTTCATCTCGAAAATCCAGCATCATTTTGCTGCGCGCGGTAATGCGCAAGTCCAATCCAGAGCTTGCATAGCCCGCTCCGCGCAGGACCTTGTATGTGCCGTACTCCGGACTTGCCGGATTTCTGTCCAAGGACTCAGCGTATGCGTTCTCCTGGTACCAATCCTCTACCCATTCCATGACATTGCCGGCGCCATCCATGACTCCATAGGGGCTCTCATCGCTTCGCACCTGGCCTACCGGTGCGGCAACTTCAAAGCCATCATCCACGCGAGCCCAATTCGCCCCATCTTGGATTTCGACATTGCCCCATGGCCAGAGACGTCCATCCGTGCCACGCATGGCCTTTTCCCATTCCGCCTCAGTGGGTAACCGCCTGCCACGCCACCCACAGTAGGCTTTTGCATCCTCCCAGGATACGTAGACCACTGGCTGATTCACTCCTCGCATACGCGTAGTATTTTTTGCATACCGCGACGGAGGCCCTGACTTACGATGCCCTGTCGCCTTCACAAAGGCAGCGTATTGGGCATTCGTCACCTCATAACGATCAATAGAATAACTATCGAGATAAATCGTCCGTTCTGGGCGCTCATCAAATCCCCCTCTATTCGTTCCACGCACGAATGGTCCCGCGGGGATCGCTATGAGCTCCTCCACGACCGGCGCCTCCACGGCCGACGACCCAGCGGAGGGGCTGTCCGAGGTTTCTTCCACATGCTGAGAATCGGCTTCAAATGGCGTGGAAATCGTTCCGCGAAGGATGGCTATGAGGGGCAAGCTAGCGGCAAACAGCACTACGACAAGGAAAATAATTTTGAATCGTGTTTCAAGCATGACCTGACCGACTACTTGGCCGGCTCATCGGCCTCAATATCTTTGGCGCAACGAAACCCAACCGTAATATCGTGCCGCCACGGCTTGGCCTGAAACCGCTTGGATGAGCGCACGTTCCGCTTGGTTTCCCGCCAAGACCCTCCACGAATAACACGCTGCTCACCTAGGTCGGGCCCCTTCGGATCTCGGTATGACGATTTTCGATAGGCGTTCTCATCATAGAAGTCCGCGACCCACTCACCGACATTTCCCGTCATATCGTAGATCCCGTAGGGGCTGCGGCCAGACTCGAACGACCCGGGTGGCGCCAGGTATCGAAACCCATCCTCATCCCCGTCGATGTTCGCATAGCCCACCACAAACTCTTCTCCCCAAGGATATCGGCGCTTCCCTTCCCCGCGCGCCGCCTTCTCCCATTCCGCTTCGGTCGGCAACCGCTTTCCTGCCCACTTACAATAGGCCTCTGCATCATCCCACGTCACGGCAATCATCGGGCTTTCCGGCTTGAGCAACTTTGCAGGATCGCCTTCAAACACTTCGATCTTTCGCGTCAGCCGCTTCGTCATCTTGGAAAACCGCGCATACGCATCCTGCGTCACTTCATGTCTATCGAAAAAATACGACTTCAAATACACCTGATGCTCCGGTTTTTCGTCCGGATCACTATCATTGTCGCGACTGCCCATCACAAATGGCCCCTCGGATATTTGAACCATCTCTCGCCCGTCGTCTCCAATGAGCGTCTTATACATAGAGAAGTCCTGAGCAGTAGGCACCTCCACCGCCTTCGTCTCTGTCGTGATCGACAGTGCTAATTGGCGCATCTGCTTGGCTTTATATGATTCGTAGACCAGCGCTCCAATCATCAAAATGAACGACGCGAACACAAAAATGATCGACCCGATAAGGACGCCCCTATTTTCCATTAGATTACTCGCACCTCACGATTTGGTGACCGACGACTGAGCTGCAGGGGCTTCATCGCTCGCATCTACAGCCGCTGCTCTCCGCGCCCCTCGCATATCCAGTAACATCGAAATCTGCACGCCTAAAAACCCACCCATAGCCGCACCGGCGCCCGCCCCGAACGAAATCTTGTCAAAACCCGCAACGAGCCACGCCAGGAGGCCACCCAGGATCGTCCCCACCAAAATACTCAATAGGAACCGACGCCCTCCGAGAAACCCGACCATGGCACCGAGTATCAATCCCAATCCAGCCGTGATGGGCACTGAGGAGCCACCCAAGATCGTGCCGATTAATGCTCCAACCGTGCCCATAACCACGATACCAAACACGACATCCAACCAGGCTTTGGTCGACG
>JBDTWG010000375.1:0-3740 GCA_040006855.1 Nitrospira sp. | reverse complement strand
TTGCTTTCAGCACCAGTCCGGCACCAGCTGGAAACATCGCCCTGAACGTGAATACGTTGCGCTCGAACGTGAACCCAGATGGCACGCCCCTGAACGATGGCCAACCACGATCCCTCATCGCCAGCATCGGCGCCGGGACGGAGAGTGCGTCGGGCCATGGAGGGACGGTGACCATATCGGGAGTAGCGCCCGGCTCTACCGACCCGGCCAAGCTGATTGCACTCAATAATACGGAGGTGAGCACTGCGGTCTTCGGGGGTACTGCTACGACCAGGCCGGCTAGCGTCACAATGACGGCCGACACGATCACTGTCACGAATAGTCCTAAAATTAATACGGATTCGGCGGGAGGCGCTCCGGCCGGGCAGATTGCATTGACGGCAAAAAACCTAACCCTCGACCACGGATCAGTGGTCAGCACCAGCAGTTCGGGCACGGGTTCTGGAGGACCGATTGCGATCACAGGGAGCGAGGGGGTGTTCGTCAAGAATGGGTCCACCATAACCGCAAATAGTAGCGGACAGGGGAATGCCGGGAACATCACGATTCACGCGGGTGCACAATTTCTCAGCCACAATTCGGCGATCACCACTGAAGCGGCTCAGGCGAGCGGGGGGAGCATCTTTATTCAGGCCACTGATTCAATCCGCCTGATCAACAGTCAACTCAATACGTCGGTGCAAGGCGGCCCAGACACCTCAGGCGGCAACATCACTCTCGATCCCGCCGTCGTGACTCTACAAAATAGTCAAGTCCGGGCCGATGCGGTGCAGGGAAATGGGGGAAACATCAATATCATTGCCGGCACGTTTCTCGTCGATCCGACGAGCGTCGTCAGTGCATCATCGCAATTCGGCTTGAGCGGTTCGGTGAATATTCAGTCACCCCTGTCCAATCTGAGCGGCACCATGGCCACCTTGCCGCAACAGCCGCTGCAAGGACAGAATCTGATGCGACAACGCTGTGCGGCGCAGGTCAATGGACAACTGAGCAGCCTCGTCGTTGCTGGTCGTGATGCGCTACCTGTGGAACCAGGGGGATGGCTGATGAGTCCGCTGGCGTTTAGCAGCGACATTTCTGCCCCCGTGACCCAACCACCACTCGCCGGCGATCCTGTGAAACTTTCAGAGCCTAGTGAGGCGTGGAAAGGGAAGAGGTCCGATCAGCAGAGTGCCGCAATCCGACATGGCCAACGAGACTCAAAGACCGATTGCGGATCCTAAGAGCATCAATCTCAATGAGCTGAGGTTGCTCACATATAGGAAGAGCCGAGCCAAAATGCCAGGCTTTGGTCGAGTATTTAACCGTGGAGCCATCTCTCCAGCTTCGCCGCCGCCGCCTGCTGCATGGAGGACAGGGTGTGCGCGTACACATTCAACGTAATTTCGATCCGCTTGTGAGTGGACCAGACAATGGGCCTTCTTCTTGATTGTCTCAAGGCATTGTCCATCCGGGAGCAGATCTCTGGAATCATGATGACCACGGCAAGCAGTCTTTCCAGCGGGGCCATATCGTCTGGATGGACAGCCTGATTCATGAAGAGCCCGATGAGTGGATCGGCGCGCCAGGCTCCTATGCCAGCTTGCACTTGAATTCTGCGGTGCATCCCATCAGGACTCGAGACCAGATCAGTACCTCGCTCCAGCCTGGTCGAGCCTACCTCCGTGAGGAGGATGCCCGTGTCGTTGCACTATTGCCATGATCGGAGGATTGACGACATGGTGATTCTGATGGACATGCTCTATCTCAACTTGTGGAAGAGCATTCACCGTCCGTTTTGAGCGGGGAGCACGGGCGGGATCCCTCGCACTCAGGAATGCATGGCCTCTTTATGGCCATGGGTTCCGGCATCAAATAGGCGTCACCATTCCTGCATTTGAAAACATCCACATCTATCCATTCTTGGCCGAACTGTTACACCTGACCATTCCTGAAGATGTCCATGGACGCGCATGAAGGTTGGAGGGTTTGATCACCACCTAGTCCTCCATTCCGGACAACGAGGCAAGGAAGAGCAGCATGAATACTGTGGGACGAGGCTTCAGACGTGTACGTTGCGACGACCTCATGCCGTGGCTTCGATCGCATTCCTGAATAAAAGTCTCGGCCGGCCATCTTAACGCTGGACAAGCATGAATCGATAACCTTCATATCTATTAGGCATCATTTACTTGGCTAGTGATTAGCGGTCATATGCGTTGTAAGGCAAACTGAAGTATCTGGCATGGATAGAGATCGGGGAGCGATATCGTGTTTCGATCCAGAAGTTGTTTAGTATTTGCGGAGAAAACTTTGGTCATTCTTCGGATTTGAATTTCGTCACAATTAATCTCAAGTCGGGGCGTAAATGGCTTACATATCGTCACCATTTTTCTTGTCGGCCAGCTTCCGCAACACACTTTCGAGTCGGGTTTTTACTAACTGCTCTAACAGCGACCTAATTTTCGGATCAGCCTTGAGCACCTGTTCAACCAGCTGTTGACTCATCGCAGCCGCTGAACGCAGTAAGCCCTGGTCAACAGAGTTTCCAAAAGCCTCGTCGATGGAGGTAGCTTTCCGCCTCTGGTGTTTTTTCTTTCCGCTCATTACACCCCCTCGTTTGGGACTCGCCGGTTAAAATGAATCTTTGAACCCGATTTTACTCCCGAGTCGAATCCCACCTCTGCTCCTGGTGCAGCATGGCAATTAATCGCAGGTGCTAGCAACCACAATCTTCAGACCATCGTTCCTAATGCGCCTGCGTAACAAACGATCACTCACTTTATTATCTGTAGTACCCACTCAGATTCTCGTTAGGAAGTAGCTCGTTTGCTGGAGGGTAGGTAAACTGAGCGTTCCAATTGGGTCACGGATGGGGAATACACTGAGATTGGTCTGGTAATGGTTAGTTGTACATTGTGAATGGACGGTTGGTGTGGAAGTATGAGCACATCGCAGTTCGATTTTTTGGGCCAGAAGGAGAACGATTGTTACTTTGATGAGGTCCTTCGGATGAGGCAATAACCTGCCTGAGTAAAGTCTCGACCTCAGGAAAGTCAGGCCGTCGCTCTAGGATTTGGTGGTAAATGGCCAGTGCGTCCCGACGTCCGTCCATCTCACTGCATGATCTGGGCAATACGGAAATATAGCTCCCAGTCACCATGGGGAAGACCTTCTAGTATGTCAGTCTTCGCTTAGGAAATTTCGTTTGCATGTCGTTTGCAAGGCTCCGAACGCTTAATTTTACAACCGCTTTCCCACGGTGCCGAGGGACGGCTTCGCTCCACACAATATACCGTCTAGAGTGGTGGATTGCAGAGGGAACCCACTTGAACGTCCTGATAGAACACAGGGTTTCCGCTTATTGCCCTTCCTGAGAAAACCCTCAGAGACCTCAAAATTCGCGAGAGCTACAGATTCATTCTTGCCCAGCGCTGTAATTTCGCAGGGGTTACCGTGCGCATCGAACATCTTCCTGCGTTCGAACATGACTACTCGTGCAATCCATTCCAACCATTGCTCACGGCTTAACTGGGCCTTCGCGATAAGCGGCGTCCGACTGGTTGTGCCCGGCCCCCACTAGAAGACGGAGCGTCTCTTGCTGGCGAAGAAGAAGTTTCGAGTTTGCTCAGTGGTCATGAATCACAACCGCGGCGCCGGAAAAAACGACGGTCAGCGTGAGGAGGGAGTGCCCACGACTGTGCCAAACACGCCCAACTCAATCTCATCATGCCCGCGCGATTTGTGGGTGAAGGCAAATC
>JBDTWG010000374.1:0-3740 GCA_040006855.1 Nitrospira sp. | reverse complement strand
GCCATCCCCGGTGTCGGGGATGCCATTCTGCTTAAGCTCGTACAGTCCTTTGGGACACCGGATTCCGTCCTGGCAGCTACCCCAACGGCATTGGAAGAGATCGGATGCCGCCCGCCTTTGATCGAAGCCATGCGACGCGGACCTGATGTGGATGCAGTCCGGCAACTCGATCAGGAATTGACGCAATTGGAGCGCCGACAGGTGTCGGTGCTGACCTATTTCGATACACAGTATCCGGCGCTTCTCCGCACGATCCCCGATCCTCCTCCCCTGTTGTATCTCCAGGGCACCTTGTTGGAGAGCGATCGTCATGCTGTGGCTATCGTCGGGACAAGGAAGGTCAGTGTCGCAGGACGGGTCTTAGCCGAGGAGCTGGCTCGTGATCTGGCGACCATGGGTTTCACGATTGTCAGCGGTCTTGCACGCGGGGTGGACGCGGCTGCGCATCGTGGTGCTCTCGCCGGTCAGGGGCGAACGCTGGCGGTGATGGGGTGTGGGCTGGATCGCACGTATCCGGCGGACCATCGGCACTTGCGCGAGGCGATCGAGCGGCAAGGTGCCGTGCTGTCGGAGCTCCCGCTAGGAGCCGCGCCGCACAGTTATCATTTCCCTCGTCGTAACCGGATCATCAGCGGCCTCGCGTTGGGTGTCGTTGTGACGGAAGCCACCATCGAGAGCGGATCACTCATCACGGCTCGATTGGCAGGCGAGCAGGGACGAGAAGTCTTCGCCGTGCCTGGTTTCGTAAAGGCCGAAAACAGTCGCGGGCCCAATAGTCTGATCAAGGACGGCGCCAGATTGGTAGAATCCGCGCGTGATGTGCTCGACGAATTGCGGCCGCAGTTGGATGCGGCATTTTGCGGCAGGCTTGACGCGTCAGTAGGTACCGATGAGCAGGCCGACGTTCAGTTGGGAACAGAGGAGACGCGGGTGTATGATGCCCTTCATGCGGTGCCGCAATCGGTCGATGAGGTGATTCGACGCACGGGACTTGCGGCATGTTACGTGACGCCGATTTTGCTCTCATTGGAATTGAAAAATTGTATTCGGCAATTGCCGGGTAATGAGTATGTGCGGCTCTCCCGTGGGACGCGGTAGAAGATTCGGACTGACAGGCGCTCGATATTTGTTATAGTGGGTATGATACTGTGCCGGTAGATGCTGAGGAATGTGGAATCCCATGGCTAAATCGCTGATTATCGTTGAATCTCCGACCAAGGCGCGCACGATTACCAAGTATCTTGGTCGAGGCTACTCTGTCATGGCGTCCGTTGGGCATGTCAAAGATTTGCCGACCAGCAAGCTGGGCGTGGATCTCGACCACGATTTTGAACCGCAGTACGTGACGATCAAGGGAAAATCAAAAGTCCTGGCCGACATCAAAAAGAAGGCGCAGGAAGTTGATACGGTTTACCTGGCGCCGGACCCTGACCGCGAAGGCGAGGCGATTGCCTGGCATATCGCACAGGAGCTGGATGGCAAAGGAAAGAAGAAGGGCCGCAAAATCTTTCGGGTCCTCTTCAATGAGATTACGGAATCGGCGATCAAGCGCGCACTGAAGTCCCCCGGTGAAATCGACCTGAAGCTCGTGCAGGCTCAGCAGGCACGGCGGGTGCTCGATCGTATCGTCGGCTATCAAGGCAGTCAGCTGCTGTGGAAAAAGGTACGGCGCGGTCTCAGTATGGGCCGGGTCCAATCCGTGGCGGTGCGATTGATTTGCGACCGAGAAAAGGAACGGGAAGCCTTCCGGGCGGAAGAATACTGGTCGATTGTGGCCCTCTTGGCCGGAGACAATCCGCCGGCCTTTGAAGCTAAACTGCACTCCTTCAACGGACAGGATGCGGACATCGGCACGGGCGAGCAGGCGCAGCAGATTCTCAACGCCGTACAAGACAAGTCCTTCGTTGTCCAATCGATTGAGCGCAGAGAGAAGAAACGAAATCCTGTCGCACCATTCATTACCAGCCGGCTTCAGCAGGAGGCTGCGAGGAAACTGCATTTTACGCCGAAAAAGACGATGACCCTCGCCCAGCAGCTGTACGAAGGGATCGAGATCGGATCTGAAGGTGCGACAGGCCTGATCACCTATATGAGGACGGACTCCCCGCGCATTTCACAGGAAGCGATGGAAGATGCCAGGGTGGTGATTCGGGAGCGATTCGGGATGGAGTATCTGCCCGCCACCCCCAACGTCTACAAAACGCAAAAAGCTGCGCAGGAGGCGCATGAAGCCATTCGGCCGACATCAGCCGGCCGTGATCCCGAGACGGTCCGCCAATATCTCGAGCAGGATCAATATCAGCTGTACAAATTGATCTGGAATCGATTCATCGCCTCGCAAATGGTGCCGGCGATTCTGGACGTGACGCGTGTAGACTCGAGTCCCGTGGGAACGCAGGATCGATACGTGTTTCGTACGACGGGGACGGTGGTCAAGTTCGCCGGCCATACGGCGGTATATTTAGAGGGAACGGACAAAGAACTGCCGTCGCAGAAGCCCAAGAGCGAGCAGGAGGCTGATGACGAATCGGACCGTCAACTTCCCGCGCTCAGGGAAGGCGAAACGTTGCGTCTGGTGGCTCAGGAAGGCCAGACGTTGCCGGGGTTCCTCTCAAAACAACATTTTACCCAACCGCCTCCACGCTACAATGAAGCGCTGCTAATCCGCGAGTTAGAAGAAAAAGGTATTGGGCGCCCTTCTACGTACGCGTCGATTATATCCACGATTCAAGATCGCAAATACGTCGAAAAGGTGGAGGGACGATTCCTTCCCACGGAAACCGGGCGGACGGTCAACGAGTTTCTGCTGAAGGGATTCCCGGATCTCCTCGATACCGAATTCACCTCCCACATGGAGGAACAGCTTGATGAAGTGGAAGAGGGCACGAAGCCCTGGGTTGCGGCTGTCCGGGAGTTTTATACTCCTTTTGTGAAAGACCTGGAGCTGGCTCAGAGTATTCCAGGGCCAAAGGATATCGTCGAGCCGCCCACAAACCTTCCCTGCGAAAAATGCGGCCGCATGTTGGAGATCAAGTGGGGACGAAATGGCAAGTTTCTGGCTTGCCCCGGATATAAGGATGATCCTCCCTGCAAAAATACGCAGAACTTTGAAAAGTTGCCGGATGGCACGATCAAGATTGTTCCCAAATTGGAAGAAACGACGGACGAAAAATGTGAGAAGTGTTCGAGTCCGATGGTGGTGAAATCGGGCCGCTTCGGCAAGTTTCTGGCCTGCTCCGGCTACCCTGAATGCAAGACGACCAAACCGATCGCCTTGGGGGTCAAGTGCCCTCAGCCTGAGTGCGGGGGAGATCTGGTTCAGAAGCGCACGAAAAAAGGGCGCAACTTCTACTCCTGCAGCCGCTATCCGCAATGTGAATTCGCGCTGTGGGATCGGCCTATCAACAAGCCATGCCCCACCTGCAAGGCCCCGTTCCTCATTGAGAAAGTCAGTAAGCAGGCCGGACGATCCGTGCAATGCCGGAACGAAGAGTGTGGTTATCGCGACGCCGGTTGATCCGTCTGTATTGTCAATTCTTTCCCCTGCATAGCCGCCACCACGCAGCCTTCACCTATTTGCTTTTGCTTCGGCAAAAGCGCCCCATCCATTCGCACGTCAACTGGTCACTACCCCGGACAGAGTCGACAATGAGATCTGTTTTCATCGGAATTGAGAATGGTAGTCATATATACGTAACTTAAGACTTGACAGAGACCCTGGATTCTTCATATAGAATGAA
>JBDTWG010000373.1:0-3782 GCA_040006855.1 Nitrospira sp. | reverse complement strand
ATTCTCGCCAAGTCGCGCTGCACCAGTCCCTGGCATCTCTTCCCGCCGATGTATTTGGATGCGTCCGGCTGTGCCTTCACCTCTCTCGTCAATCCATCCGGCGGGTTCGTGGCAGGCGATCGCCTGTCGATTCATGCGTCGCTGGAACGCGACGCCCATGCCGTGCTCTCGACACCGTCGGCGAATCGCGTCTACCGCTCATTGGGTGAGGAGGCCAGGCAAACGGTTCACCTGTCGATAGAGCCGGGTGCCGTTCTCGAATGGTTCCCGGAGGTGACGATTCCATTCGCCGGTTCACGATTCGCACAGACAATGGATGTGCGGCTCGCGAAGGGAGCGACCGCGTTGATCTGGGATAGTCTTGCTTCCGGCCGTATAGCCAGAGGGGAGCGGTGGGCCTTTGCCTCCTTGCGGAATGAGATTCGGATCACGACCGCGTCCGGGGATCAATTGCTTGAGCGCTTTGAAGTGAGGCCGGATCAGGGACAGGCCGGTCTGGTGTCCGCGTTCGACTATGTCGCATCATTCTTCGTGGTGAGTGATGCGACCGATGCGGCCACGTGGGCAGCGTTGCGCAGAACCGTGGCAGAGATCCTGGATGGTTGGGCGGGTGATGTGTTGGGAGGAGTGACGGAACCGACAGTTCCAGGGCTGGCCGTCAAACTCGTCGTCCGATCGGGACAGGCTCTGGTCGAGGCCCAGGATGCCTTGTGGCATGCCATCCGCATTGGGTTGCTCGGCTTAGCGAGGCCTGAGTTGCGCCGGTACTAAGGTTGGATTAGGGTTGGGGCGTGGGCTTGCGCGGACTCGTTTTCGGCTTGGGTTTAGCCACTCCGGATTCTTTTTCGGCCAGTTGGCGCCGCACCGATTCAAGCTCCTCCTTGACTCGCTGCAACTCTTCCGCTTGCTTGACGACCAAATCCTTCGTGGCTTGGAGCTCCTGCTGGAGGCGGCTCTGGTCGGGTACAGGGGAGGGCTTGGCTGGCCTGGCCTCTCCGCCGCTGACGGGCTCGACCGGCTGCGGAGCAGCGGCTGGAGGAAGTTGGGTGAGGGCCTTGACGGCAATGGCAATACGAGGCTGTTCCGGCTCGATGATCATCCAGGATTGCGGGGCATCGGCTTCTACCATAGCCTCTTGAGGACGGAAGGCGAGTCCGTAAGACCTGAGTCGTGCGTCGGCTTGCCCTGCCTGGGTTCGGTAGTGAGCGACTGTGACTCGGAACATATTGCGGTACAGGTAGAGGGTTCCGTCCGTCACCACGCCATCATCCTTCACTAAGAACTTCACCCGTTGATTCGGCTCCGCCTCCGTGAGGGCCTTGCTGATGAGCGGGGCTAAGAACGCGACTTCTTCGTGAGAGAAGAGCGGATAGCCGCCCTGTCCATCCACGGGTTTGGCCCGCTCGATTCCAGAGATGAGGAGCCCTGCTAGGAGCTGCGCAGTCTGCGCGGGCGAGATCTCTGCCGGATGTGAAGCTTGGAAGATGCTGGGCGGGCCGCTGAACCGTGCCGTGGTGCCTCGGGTTCCCAACCGCTCGAGGACGACGGTTCCTAATGGCCCATCGCCGATCCGTATGATGCTGCCGGTTCCGTTGCAGGCTGAAAGCAGTAGGCCGGAGAGGACGGCGACCATGACCAATCCGAAGGCGACAGGACGCCGGAATGGCCGGGTGAGCCGCTGTGTGAACTCACGCTGCATGGGGCCGGATTGTACCACAGGGGGTCAGTCGAACTGCATGGTTTCCCTCAGAAAAGTCTGGATCAAGTGGTTGACAGTCCATTCTGGCTGGTGGTATACACACGGCACCATTTTCCGGGGACAACGGAGTCTCCGACGGGCGCTTCGTTCCGAATATTAATCGCACACAGGACAACGACGTCCTCCGATCCACATCCGTGGGTTTGAGGACGTTTTTTTTTCAGGATGCTGAAATCGGCCCTCAACGTCGTTCTCAGTCGCTCAGCCACCTCGACGTATGGCTCCCAGTACGACTCGGTGTCCGAGCTCATTGCGGCCTCGTTGCATGACCGATTTGACCATACTGTCACAGTACGGGAAACCTGCTGATGCGATCGTTACGGATTGCCATGGCACAAATGAACCCGACGGTCGGTGACCTGCCGGGCAATGTTCGCCGCATTACGGGCTGGATTCGAGAGGCTCGCCGGGCGCGCGTGGACTTGGTGGCCTTTCCGGAGCTGGCTATCACCGGGTACCCGCCGGAAGATTTGCTGTTCAACCCGCGCTTTATCGACGAGACGTATCGTGCATTGAAGGCGGTCGCGGCGGAGGCGTGCGGACTGGTTGTGGTGGTTGGGTACGTGGGTCGGGGGACGACGACCGGTCCGTTTCCCGATCCGTCCTGTCTGCCTTCCGCCGGGCGACATGATCTATATAACGCGGCGGCTCTGCTGTCCGATCGTCGCGTGCTGGCCAGCTACTGTAAGCGACATTTGCCGAACTACGGGGTGTTCGATGAGAGCCGTTATTTTCACCCCGGGCGCCGTCTGCCGCTCCTGGTGCTGAACGGCACCACGATCGCAGTTAACATTTGCGAAGACATTTGGTTTCCGGAGGGACCCACTAGGATGCAGGCGGCAGCGGGTGCCGAAGTCATCGTGAATATCAACGCATCTCCGTTTCATATGGGCAAATGCCGGATGCGCGAGCAAGTGTTGGCGACGAGGGCGCGGGACAACCGGGTCATCGTGACCTACACCAATACGGTCGGGGGCCAGGATGAGCTGGTCTTCGACGGCAGCAGCTTGATTGCCGATCAGGCGGGCGAGATCATCGCGCGCGGGAAGGCGTTTGAGGAAGATTTGATCATTGCGGATCTCAATGTTGCGGCGGTGGGTCGGGCGCGTCTGGCGCAGGGGCGTAAGAAATCGGTGCCTCCTCGGGTGGCGGCGCTCGTCGACCGAATTGATGTACGGTTACCGGCCAGGAAGTCTCGGTCGCTGGCAGTTCCGGCGCTGGGTCCGCAACTGGAGCCGCTGGATGAGGCCTATCGGGCATTGGTCCTTGGGGTACAGGATTATGTCCGGAAGAACGGCTTTAAACGTGTCGTCATCGGATTAAGCGGTGGAGTAGACTCGGCCATCACGGCAGTCATTGCGGTGGATGCCCTCGGCGCGGAGAACGTGCTCGGGGTCTTCATGCCATCGCCCTACACCTCGAAGGTCAGCCGCGAGGATGTGGCCGATTTGGGCCGTCGGCTTCACATCCAGGTGGACACGCTGTCCATCACATCGACGTTCAAGAGTTATCTGCGCACGCTCACCCGATCCTTCAAGGGCTCTCGCCCCGATACGACCGAAGAAAATCTCCAAGCCCGCATCAGGGGCAACCTTTTGATGGCCTACTCGAATAAGTTCGGCCATCTCGTATTGACGACCGGCAACAAGAGTGAGATGAGCGTGGGCTATGCGACGCTCTACGGCGATATGGCGGGCGGGTTTGCCGTCATCAAGGATGTGCCGAAAACCATGGTCTATGAACTCGCGCACCTGAGGAATTTGGTCGGGCCGTCTCCCATGATCCCGAAGCGTATTCTGGAACGCGCTCCCACGGCAGAACTGCGCCCCGATCAAAAGGATGAAGACAGTTTGCCGCCGTACTCCCTGTTGGATCCCATTCTGAAAGCCTATGTGGAAGAAGACCGGACGTTGGAAGACATCGTGGCCATGGGATTTGACCGAGCGACGGTGGCCCGGGTCATGACCATGGTCGACCGAAGCGAGTATAAGCGGCGCCAAGCGCCGCTGGGGATCAAGATTAC
>JBDTWG010000372.1:0-3828 GCA_040006855.1 Nitrospira sp. | reverse complement strand
GCCAAGGAAGGCTTACATGCTGGTCTTATCCCGACGCCGAGGAGAAGGCGTCACTATCGGTCCGGATGTCCGCATTGTGGTACTCGGTATCAAGGGCGGGCAGGTGAGACTGGGAATCGAGGCACCGCCAAATGTGGAGGTGCACCGAGACGAAGTCCATGCGAGAATTCAAGAAGAGAATCGTATAGCGGCGGGACCCGGAGTCATTCCGCTCGAAGCCTTCCGGCAATTATCGAATAAAACTGGGCGCCGCGGAGCCTGAGGTAACGACATGATTTGTCAATCAAGCAGGTTTGGGACGTTCGAGGTCAAGGATGAGACTGTGCTGGTATTTCCGTCCGGCATCCTTGGATTTCCGGACTGGAACAAGTACGTGTTGCTCGATCATGACACCGATGCCCCATTCAAATGGCTCCAGTGCACGGAAGAGCCACAGTTGGCATTCGTCGTCTTGGATCCTGCCTTTTTTAAGCCAGACTATCAGCTCCAAGTTCCGTTGGATGCGCTGATCGAAATCCAGAAACTGGACAGCGACGAGTTATCCGTCGTGACGATTTTGACCATTCCTTCACACGATCCCGGTGCGGTCACCGCTAACCTGCGTGGCCCGCTGGTCATGAATCATCGTACCAGACTCTGTAAGCAGCTGGTGCTGTCCGAGGATCTGCCGACTCGTTATCCGCTCTTTGCCGATGCCGCAGTTCAACACCCCTCGAGTAATCTTCCGCTCCACGCCACGGCTTGTTAAGCCATCCCTAGTCCCTGTTAAGCTCAATCCCTTGGATCGACACTCGCCGAATGTGCTGCATGGCGAAATCACATCCGTGCCAGGACGGTCATCCTGTTCCCGCATGCCGAAAAAGATGGGTGTAGCCGGATCAGGCCGGACGGATCTGTCGTGTCAGCACTTCGACAAGTTGCTGGATGGTCCGTCGAAGTTGGATCACAAGTGCGGGAGCGTCATCCAGCGTGCCGAGGCGTCCGGTAGCCTCCAACTGGCTGGCCAGTAACACCACATCCGGCGCGCACAGATTTCCTGCCGTGCCTTTCATGCTATGAGCCGCCCGTTCCAGCGCGACGCTATCGGCTTGGCTGATGGCGAGTTCAATATCCTGCACCATTGTGGGATGTCGATCCAGGAATAGCCGGATGAGTTGATCGAAGAGTTCAATGTCTCCACCAATATTCGTCAGCATCGTGCTCGCATCAAAAATACTGGCGTCACTCTTGGACATCTCCCGTGGCGGAACAGGGGGAGGCGCGTCCTCAACCGTCGGCAACGGCATCCATCGGTGCAGGATTCGTCCCAGATCGTCTATCTTGACCGGTTTCGAGAGGTAGTCGTCCATCCCAGCGGCTTTGCAGCGCTCCCGATCCCCTTGCATGGCATTGGCCGTGAGGGCAATGATGGGAATGTGAGCGCGATCACGAGCAGGATGGGGCTGCTGTTCCTGTTCCCGGATATGGCGCGTGGCCTCGTAGCCGTCCATCACCGGCATCTGACAATCCATGACGATCGCCGAATACACCTCTCGTTCGAATGCCGCGAGCGCTTCGTTCCCATTGGAGACAATGTCCGGCTGATAACCCAGGCGCTCGAGCATTCGCACCGCCAGCTTTTGATTCACCAGATTATCTTCCGCAACCAAAATGCGCGGGCGAGTCCGTTGTTCAGCTAAGGTATGTCGTGTGATGAGCGCCGGTAGCGCTCCCCCTGATAGTCCCGTCTCGACCTTCGTGGCCACAGGCGCTTGCTGGAGGCCGAACACCACACGGAGGCAACCTTGAAGCTGGTCATGGCGAACGGGCTTGGTGAGGTAGGCGTTGAATCCGGCGCGGCGCGCTCGCTCGGCATGGCCGGGCTGAATCAGCGATGTCAGGACAATTAACCGTACGCCAGCGCCTTGAGGATGCGACTTGATCTCCTGGGCCAGTTGGAGGCCGTCTTTGCCCGGCATCAGCATATCGAGCACTGCCACGTCATAGGGCGTACCATTTGCGGCCGCCTGATTCAGCCGCTGCATAGCTTCGACGGCATCATGCGCCTGATCGTCCAGCATCCCCCATCCCGACACGAGGTGATGCAGGATGGTTCGATTGGATTCATTGTCGTCGACGATCAGGATCCGGCGCCCGGTCAGCTCTACCGATGGAACGATTGCCGGAGGACAGACCGCCTGTTTCTGGAAGGTGGCCGTGCACCAGAACGTCGTTCCTTGGCCAAGTTGGCTGCGCACCCCAACTTTTCCTCCCATGAGTTCAATCAATTGTTTGGAAATGGCGAGACCTAGCCCGGTCCCCCCGTATTTGCGAGTCGTGGAACTGTCGGCTTGCGCGAAGGGTTGGAACAAGCGCGCCTGCACCTCCTCGCTGATCCCGATGCCGGAATCGGTGACTTCGAATCTGATTGCGACATCAGACGGGGAGTCGCGTTCCAGAAATGCCTGCAATGTGACTTCTCCGCTTTCGGTAAACTTGATGGCATTGCCAACGAAATTCGTCAGGATTTGCCGGAGACGCCCCGGGTCGCCGCGCAATGCATGGGGCACAGCGGCGTGTACCAACCCGGTAATTTCCAATCCCTTTCGCTGAGCGCGTTCCGCGAACTGAGACAAGACATCTTCCACGGTCGTGCGAAGGTGAAAGTCCAGCGTCTCCAACTCGAGTTTGCCGGCTTCGATCTTGCTGCATTCGAGGACGTCGTTGATGAGGCAGAGTTGAGCCTCTCCGCATTGCTGGATCGTTTGCGCGAAGGAGCGTTGCTCTTCGGCTAGGGGCGTGTCTAGGAGCAGGCTCGCCATGCCGATTACGCCGTTCATCGGCGTGCGCAATTCATGACTGATCGTGGCCAGAAAAGTGGATTTGGCGTGAGTCGCCGCCTGAGCCTGTTGGAGTGCTTGATCCAGCTGTCGGTTGCTCTCGCGGAGGTGGTCCGCCGTATCGTTGAGCGCTCGATGGGTCGCATACACTTCACTCAGGTCGATAGCGTATGCCCGTACGAGTCCGTGGCTGGGTACTGGACAGAGTGTCCAACGATAACAGGCATCCCCCCGTACGATTTCCTTGGAGGTAACTGGTCGTGTTTCTTGCAAGCACGTTGCCACGAGCGCGACAAGATTGTCTGGAAGAATATCCGGATTGCCGTTCAAGTCATACCCAAAGCGACAGAGCACCTCAACCATAGCTGGATTCGCATAGATAAGATGGCCCTCGCGATCGAGCTCAACGATCGGGTAGGGACTTTCTTCAGCGATTGAGGCCAAACGCGTTCGATCGCTTTCCACCTCCAGTTCGTGGGAAACATCTCGCAGCGTCAGCAACGCGGCTGCGGACTGAACTCCTGATATACGAAGTTGCTGCCACTCCACGACGGTGACGATACGTTGTTTGGACGTATCAGTTGCGTCAGCAGATTGAGCAGTCACCGCCTGCCCCCCCGTCAGTTTCCAAATTCCAGTGGCTTGGAGTGACCCCTTGAGATCGAGCCGATGCCCGACGAGCTCTGCTAGCCTTTTCCCCACACAGTCTCTTGAAGAGCGACGGAGAAGGCGACTCGCCGACCGATTGACGTACAGCAGGGTCTGATCAGCGGATAGTAGACAAATGCCTAGAGGTACCGCGTCCCATAGCAAGGTCCCTAGGTCCGATGGAAGGGAAAGCTCTCCCGCATCGGGAGGCGGCGTGGCCTGTGAATGAGGTTTGCGATTCACCACTAGCTCCCGATCAAGGCTGTTTCGAAATATACGGGAAGATCCACATGTTCCTGATTGGGATCCAATGCACGCAGAATCGTGCGCGTCGGCTCGTCGGGATTGGTGATCGTGAGAT
>JBDTWG010000371.1:0-3837 GCA_040006855.1 Nitrospira sp. | reverse complement strand
CCGGTGTTTCTCGATCATCATCTGTGTCACGCGGCCAGTTCGTTTTTGGTGTCACCCTTCGAACGGTCGGCCATCCTTGTCGTGGACGGTGCTTCTGAAGCGGACACCACCTTGATGGCGATGGGCGAAGGCGCAGAGATCACCGTGCTTGACCGCACCCCGCTCCCGCATTCGCTCGGCCAGTTCTATGCAGCCATGACGGCCTTTTTGGGGTTTCGCCCGGATCACGATGAATATATTGTGATGGGCTTGGCGGCTTCGGGCGAGCCAACCTTTGCAGCGGCCCTCCGTCGAGAAATTGTGCGCCTGTTGCCCCTCGGGCGGTTCGAGGTGAATACCCGCCTGCTGGATTTCCATCTCGCGCGCGCCGGCCTGTTCGTGGAGGACTTCGTTCGCCTGTTCGGCTCTCCACGGCAGTCATCGGACGAACTTACCCAGCGACATCGTGACCTGGCGGCCAGCGCGCAACTGGTCCTGGAGGAAGTCTTGCTGCACCTCGGTCGTCACCTACGAACCCTGACAGGGGCAGAGTCTCTCTGCTTGGCGGGGGGGGTGGCCTACAATTGTGTGGCGAACGGTCGCCTGCGTGCCGAACTCGGATTCAAACGGGTGTATGTGCCGCCGGCTGCGGGGGATTCCGGTGCGGCACTAGGTGCGGCTTTGTGGTGGACGGCTAGGCGAGAAGGCAGAAACAACCGACCGCAAATGCCCTCCGCTTATTGGGGACCCCAATTCGAGGAGGACCTGTGTCGCACGGCATTGGAGCGGGAACGGTTGGTGGCTGAACCTCTATCGGATGGGCAGCTGTATGAGCGAGTCGCGACAGAGCTGGCGCGAGGGCGTCTGGTCTTTTGGTTTCAGGGGCGAATGGAATGGGGGCCGCGCGCACTGGGAAACCGTAGCCTCCTGGCGGATCCCCGCCGGGAAGACATGCGAGAATTGATCAATAGCAAAGTGAAATGCCGTGAGCCCTTTCGACCCTTTGCGCCCTCGGTGCTTGACGAACGAGCCCAAGAGTTTTTCGACCTGCCGGCCGCTTCCCCCTTTATGCAGTTTACGGTGCGGGTCAAGGCGTCCGCCAAAGGTATCATCCCCGCCGTGACGCATGTCGATGGGACGGCGCGCGTGCAGACGGTGACGCGAGAGGCCAATCCACGATTTTATGATCTTCTGGCGACATTCGGACGACTCACCGGCGTGCCGGTGCTTCTCAACACCTCCTTCAATGTACAGGAGCCGATCGTCTGCAGTCCCGACGATGCCGTCCGCTGTTTTCTGCGCACCCAAGTCGAGTGGTTGGTCCTTGGCAACCTGCTCGTGAAACAACCGACCCATCAGACTCTCCCGGTCCATGAGCGCTGAAGCCGTTCGGTCGTCAGTCCCTCGTGCTCACAACCTGCTCCGCGTCATACTGAATCTTCTCCTGCTCGGCTTCGTGCTGAATCTGACGCTCCAACCGCTCGTGGAACCGGATTTGGGGTGGCACCTTCGTGCCGGGCTCGACTTGGTAGCCCACGGATGGGTCCTGCCGGACACCGATCCCTATTCCCATACGATGCCGGACTGGCGTTGGGTCGAGCATGCTTGGTTGACCGATGGTGTGATGGCACTGCTCTATCGCTGTCTGGACCCTTTCGGCGCGTTGGGGCTGATTGTATTGTTTGGGGTCGTGACGGCTCTGGCCTGGTGGCTTGCGGCAGGACAGGCTGGGGTCTCGTGGACTTGTCGATTGGTTGCTATGGTGGTCAGCCTCTGGGTGGCGTTACCCTTTCTCGGCGCTCGCACTCAACTGATCAGTCTCCTTGGCGTGGCAGTGCTTTTGCGGGTATGGAGTGAGATTCAGCAAGGCCGTCGGCAGTGGATGTGGGTACTTCCGCCGTTCTTCTTGCTCTGGGCCAACCTGCACGGAGGCTTTACGGCGGGGCTCTTTCTGTTGGGGGTCATGCTCTGCGGCGCTCTCTTGCTGCGGATCAGCATCGCTCTTTCGCCCACACTTGTGGCGACGATGGATGAGCCTGTCTTAGGTTGGGAGGATCTCATTCGGTGCATGCTGGTAGTCGGAATCGCTGCGGCGGTGACCTGTCTCAATCCCTATGGGTGGCGGCTGTATGTCGAGATTTATGACTCCCTGACCGACCGCTTCATGATCGAGACGTTGCGGGAATGGCAACCGGTGTCTTTCCAAGGCTGGGCCGGACGGGCCTACGGCCTCTATCTCGCAGGACTCGTCTGCCTCGTCGTCGGATGGTATCGACGGGTGGAGCCGGTCCGCTGGGCCACGCTCGTAATTGTGTTGGCGCTGTCGCTCCTGCATTGGCGCAATGTGACGTTGTTTCTCATCGTGAGTCTGCCGCTGCTGGCGGAGTTGCTCGCGTTGGCGGTGGCATCATGCCTCCGATGGGTTCCGGTGCTGAGGACTTTCGCCGGTATGCGCCTTCTTGCGCTGACGGTTGCAGTGGCGAGCGCACTCTCTCTCTGGGGGCCTGAACATGTGGTGCATGTGTGGCGAGCAGGAACCACTCCTGAGACCTATTTCGAAGAGACCGACTATCCGATCGAGGCCGTGCGATGGATCCGCAATCATCGCGAAGAAGTGGGAACCAGGCTATACCATGACTATGGCCACGGCGGGTTTCTTCTCTGGCAACTCCCCGGAGTGAAAGTTTTCATCGACGGCCGTATGCCGGCTTGGCGGATCGGGGATCGGCGTATCTTTCAAGATTACGTAAATCTGAATCGCGCGGATTCGCCCGACTTGTCCGTGTTGGATCGCTACGGTGTTGATTGGGCGTTGGTCCCACGCGGGAGCGCGCTGGCTCTGACCCTGGAGTCGCATCCCGGCTGGAAGAGCCTGTATGTCGATGCCAAAGTGGTGATTGTGCGTCGATAGGTGCCAGTCGAGGCCGCTACAACTGGGAGGGTTCGGAGTGTAGTGCCGGCTCGACGGTGCTGAGCGTTGGCCGAGCGCGGGGCCTATATCGCCCTTGGACGTCGCGTTTACGGATGGCCATCAGCTCGCGAAGCATGAGGAATCCGTCACGCCAGGGGCGGACTTTCGATCCTGGCTGATCGGTCCAATTGACGGGAACTTCCGCGATGCGATAGCCGCGTTGGCGGGCAACATAGAGGAGCTCGAGATCGAACGCATAGCCGTCGACGCAGGTGACAGAAAACAGATCCTGCGCGACAGACCGGCGGAATAACTTGAACCCGCACTGGGTGTCCGCAATGTGTCGAAGGCCGAGACGCTGAACGACGGCGTTAAAGAGGCTTCCCATCACGCTTCGATGCCACCGTGCCTGGACCGTATAGTTGGGATCTTGAGAGGCCAGCGCCCGCGATCCGATGGCGAGATCTGCTCCGGCGGCGAGTGCGGACTCTAAGTGCGAGAGTTCCTCGATCGGCGTCGCCCCATCCGCATCCACAAACAACTGCATGGTGCCTCGTGCTGCCTGCATCCCGCGACGGACCGCCGCGCCTTTGCCCCTATTGCGGGTCAATTGAATGAGCCGCACAGCAGGAGACTGTTGCGCCAGGAGTTCGACGGCCCGTGGGGTGTGGTCCTGACTGCCATCGTCTACCACGAGGATTTCATACGATAGGCGACGCTGGTCCAGGTAGGTCACCGTGCGCTGCAAGAAAGGGGGGAGGCGATGAGCCTCATTGTAGGCTGGAACGACAATCGAAAGAGAGGGCGCCTGAGTCGAGCACGGTGTCACGTTAGGGCAGCCTCCGGTCGGGGTGTGCTGCGACCGATCCGTCTTGCCGCTGACGAATGGTGCACAAAGGTATCGAAGCGGCGATCGAATTGCAAGCGGAAGGTGTCGGGCCTTGACA
>JBDTWG010000370.1:0-3846 GCA_040006855.1 Nitrospira sp. | reverse complement strand
GCCACGAATAGAAGGGGTACTACCGATTCGGGGGTTCTTAAATGTCCGTGATCGGAATGAAAATGCCGGTGAATCTTGGTTCTGGGACCATGAGCTCACTATGGAATGAATGCCGGGCACAGCGTCTCATCACCCGCACGACCCTCCATGGCGCGCTCAAGTGAACGCTTGAGCGAATGCCCACGCAGGCCTGAGGGACGTGCCGCCATGGCATTGTCAAAGGGCTCGAGTAGTCCAAGCATATCCAAAATAGTCGGCGTTATGTCGACGATCGACGCATGGCAGATGGAGGCATGAGGCTGGGTTCCCGGATCACTCCCAAACATGAAGATCATCGGGACGACGGATTCATCGGCAAGCAAATGACCGTGGTCCGACCGAAAGTGTCGATGGTTCTCAGCCTTGAGTCCTTCGATGACCCGCCAGTCGCGCTTATTCGCATAGGTGAGTTGGCGACTGCGGTCAGCCAATAATAGCAGGTCCGGAGCGCTCTCGGGATCACCGGGCAGCCGCGATGCCAGGCCTTTTAGCCGCAGGGCCGCATCGGGCAATGTGTCGGTGTTTAGAGGGCTCTGATCGATCTCCGTCCAGGGGCCCAGTTGCAGCGTGCGGTCCTTTGAGACGCTGAATGGAACCAGGACATACTGACTTCCGGTGAAAAAGAGCACGGCTTGTGGGTCGTAGTGGTTTTGATGCATCGTTAAAAGTAAGGTCTCAAGGACCGGTTTCACGTCACGGGTATAGTCCGGCCGTTCCTTCCAGGTTCCTTCGAAGGGCTTGATATGCAAGCCCAGGACACCACCGTTTAAGGTCGGTACGATGTTGGCTCGACTGGACACGCTCCCTTCCTCAATAAATCCCCAGAGTGACCGAATTTTTGACAGGGTGGTATGGGTCACCAGGGATGGTTCCTCGACCTGATACGGGCGTCCACTCGATTCACTGAGCTCGGCAAAAATCAGTTTTATGTCCTCCATGCCCATAGCGTCCACCCATCGCACCGGCGTGTGACCGTGGTCGGATACCAAGATGACGGCCGTCTGTTGCCACGCCGGGGCGTCCATCAGACCAGGCCAGGCGATCGGATCGACTCGCACCGGTTTCGCCGTCGGCATTTCAAAATGGTTCCGGGTGATCGCGGGGTGACCAGCAAAGAACTGTGCCAGCAACTGGTCAATCTCGTCGAGATACGCGAGGCGCGCCTCTTCGGGGTCTTCCTGCGCGACATGCTCCATGTGGTCTAGGCCGGAGAAGTACAACGTAAAGACAGACGGCAAGGTAGGGCCACTGCCGCTCTTGTCTTTTGTGGAGGTGAGTGTATGAACCGCTTCCCATAGGGCGTTCTCATCGACCGCGTGACTGTGATTGGTTTGATAATTCCACAGGGTATCGAAGTCCGGCTTCACGGCCTCACCGCCCCGGGTCACCATGTGGTGAATGACCCTGCTCTTACCTCCGCCGTCGCGGACATACTCATGAAGGGTGGAAATGTGGGGATTGAGGTCGTCCGAGACAAAGTCTTTGTCGACTTGCGCGCGGATCGCATCAAGGTGGTACTCGGTATAGTAGCGCGCGATCTGCCGATCGCGAAAAAATAGATTGTTGCCGGTGATGCCATGTGCCCCCGGATAGACGCCTGTGAACATAGATGTCCAGGAGGGATAGGTAAAGGAAGGAAAAACCGTGACGGCTTGTTGCACGGCAACGCCTTTTGTCAACACGATCGCGGAACCATCGCTTTGTACTCCAAAGAGATCGTGTAGCCCGCCCTTCCTTCTCTTCCCGGATCGGTGGAGGTATGACACCAGGGTATCTTGCTTCAGACCGTCGATCGCAAGAATGATCACATGATCAATGCGGTGGGAGTTCATGGCCCCGAAAGGGGGTGGCTGATTGGGCGCTGTTGCGCACCCAGAAAAAAGCCCAAGAAGGCTCACAAGTACAAGCAGAATAATGTAGGGCATGCTGAGAGGATCTCACCTGAGCGGCCACCGGATGGTGACCGCTCAGATCGCAGTGAAATTACTTGGTGGTATGAACTTTGCCTGTCTCCGCATCAATATAGACGTGGCGCGTTTTTTTCTGTGCGTCGATGATTTCAATTTTGTAAACGACCCGTCCGTCGTCTTTCCCCATATTGACCTCGACCGGTTTACCAGGCACCTCGTGCTCAGCAGTTTTGAGGGCCTCGACCATACTGACTCGCGCCTTTTCACTTAGGGTCTTTTCTGACTCGAAGAGCGCCCACGCCGGCACAATGTTTAATGCGGTGAAGAGCGCAACGGCTGTGAATATGATTCTCATTCTGTCCTCCTTGGCTTAAATGAATTGTTGTGCCACACAAGTTGACGGACCCTTGTATTCTGTGTCCGTGTGTGGGGTGTCTGCGGTCACAGGATTACCCGAATCCACATGTGGAAGCTCACTTGCTCTTGTTACAAACTTTCATCTAAATCGCACAGGTTAGCTACTAGTAGAAACCCTGGAGCTCTGGCTAAGACGGAAAGCTACGCACGCGTCTGCATTGGTACAGAGCTTATTTTCCTGAGTAGGAAGAATGAAGTGCCAGTAGTTAAAAGAATTGTTGCGCTCGGGCTCGCGCAAGGCGGTCTGGCGGTACTCACTAGTTTGAATCCGCGTCCGAGCCTTGAGACGAAGATGCAAGGTCATCATGAGCGCCGCTCAGGTACTTGCAGCCAAGATTGTAATTGGCAAAAGCATTCCCGATCTCAAATCGACTGTACACACCGCAAGAGAGGCGGCGGCCATTAATCATAGGCACAGCGTCACGCTCGGTTCCGAGGAAGCCAATCTTCTAATTGTAAACGGCTCGTAAATTACCTCATCAATGGCCCTCCGAACTCTGAACCAGGAGGTCCGCCCCCCTCGCCTCCCACAAATGGTCTGGTAATCCTCAACTGGCCAGGGCCTTTTCAGTCGCGCTCAGCGGATGGTCGTGCAGAAATTCCGTCGAGATGACCGGGGTATAATTCGTCGGCGGGACATCCGTATCGATGCGAACACCTGTGCCAATCGCGCAGGGTCCTATGAGTCGCGGATCGAGAAGCCAGGAAACTGCTCGGACAGGTATTCAGGAACTGTCTCTATACGCTCTATTCATCGGCTGTATTCTCTGTTCCCCCGGCCATGGTTTAGTCCCTTCTTCCACTTCAACGCTCTGGCATCCCCGTTGCAAGGTTTTCCAGCCAGCATGTGGTCGGAGGTGCCGTTGTGAGGCATTCAATTGCTGCAATCGGTCTGATTGCGCTGGTATTTTTGAGCATTGTAGCTGTGCCCGAGGGGCAAGCATTGGAGGCGACCCCGACCCTCCTGACGTTCACCGCCGTACAAGGAGTGTCGAATCCTGTCACCCCGGCTGTCATCTTTTTGAAGAACAACACACGGGAACGGAACTGGGTCACGTCGTATAATGCCGCCTGGTTAAGCGTCACCGTGTTCCCGGCGAACCTGATTCCAAGCGATCAACTGCTTGTGAGTGTGAATGTTGTTGGTCTCACCGCAGGTGTGTATAGGGGTACGGTTTCCATCGCGGGCATGAAAGGCGACCCGGTCTCTATCCCGGTGATTTTGACCATCACGGCTCGCTCTTTCACGACGCTGACCCTCCCTGCTTTATCCACTGCGACGAGGACCCTCAGGTGGGCTATCAATACCGAACCAGATTAATCAAACATCACTAGCCCGACGCTGGCGCATCGTGCGGTTCTCATATGGGCGGTCTCTCCTCAACTCATTGATGATCTGGGCACACCTCTGCATTGCGCTTTGTCGAGTGGAAGCTATACTTCTTGTAACTGTTTTGAGGAGGGATGATGACCAATTGGC
>JBDTWG010000369.1:0-3847 GCA_040006855.1 Nitrospira sp. | reverse complement strand
GTCCACGGTCTTCTTACCAGATCTATCCCCTGCCCTATCGGATATCCACCCACCTGCAGATCGGCCAATCGGGCTCGCACTCAAATCAAGGAGCAGACCTTGTGTGGGTCTGGGGAACTTGAAACCATCCAGGATTAAGTGCTCCTCGCTATCAAGGAAGTCTCCGTTGAGCTTTTGACATATCTGATGTCTGAACAGTGGGTGATAAAACAGACCAGATTCCCCGACACGTTCGGCAACGACATGTTCCTCAATCCTATACTGGTTTAATTCCTGAACAAACCTGACATCCTGTATTATTGTGTGCAAGAGAACACAATGGTGTTGTTATTGGCCGGGTCGACAAAAAAAGACCAGAGTAAGGCGATCGCCAAAGCTAAAGACTATCTTGCAGATTATGAAAGGAGGCAACGCCATGACGAGAAAAGCCACCAGTAGACCGTTTGATTTTGGCAACCTTGACGTCCTGAAAGACCCTAAACAAGCGGCCCTGTATCTTGAGGAAATCCTGGCCGGGGGAGACATGGAAATGTTCAAAGAAGCCTTGAAAGATGTGGCTGCGGCCAGAGTAGGAAATATGACCGCACTGGCCAAGAAGACGCACTTAGCAAGAGAAGCCCTGTACACCTCGCTATCCAGAAAGGGAAACCCTCGTCTGGATACACTCACCAAGGTCTTAGATGCAGCAGGGCTACGTCTGACGGTCACAACCGCATAAGGGAACGTATATCCCTACGTGTATGGTCAAAAAACTCAGACTCGCTGTTTCTCGAAAAATTACCTCACAGCCGCAGCACCTTGAGGAGAATGGAAATGTCACGCGGAGAAATGATTTCGTCCCCGTGTGGCTAGTGGTTGAGTATCGTATGGCCAAACCTCTCCACGGCCATGAGCCAAGCCGAAGGACCTCGGCTACATGGACGAACCCAGGGAAAAGAATACAAAAAGCTATCCTCCTGATACCTTACCTTAAACTCTCAACAACAGATTAGACCCCTAAACTTCAACCCCGTCAGCACACCGTCCTCCACCCCGCTCAGCTGAACACCTGCCGTAATCAGCCCATTTTCTGCGAGCACAGCAAACAGAAAATCCATCCTTATTGACGACATTTTTAGCATTCATTTCTCCACCTCTATATTGCTGATAACTACACTGCGTGCGGTGTAGTAATACTTAGACGGAGTTGACATCATTTTCGCTTGATATTCATTGCTCGGCTCTGCATTCTTTTTAAAACCATACTTGAATTTTAGAGAATGGAAATATTGTGCATCCATATATAGATCAGAACGAAGATGAATCTCTGACTTAATAGCTTTTCTCGCCGTTCCCTCAATCTCCATTAACTGGGCAAACGGAACTCCTAAACTATTAAGACAAATATGATTTTGGGATGGCGATATATGCAACAGGGCATCATCGTAATATTCATTGCTGCCTTGAGCGATGACTGCATATGTCTTAAGCCCCAGAATTGCCTGATAAATAGCATCGATTTCGTCAGCTAGATAAATAAAAACCTCAGGAGAGTATGTGCATTCGCTGTTAAAGTCACCTACGGACCAATTACTTTTCAGCAAAAGACTGTCGGCAAATGCAATAAAGGAAATGTCTTTGTATTTCTCGGAAAGATCATCGATCCCATCTCTTAACTCGATGAGGCGCGACCTTGTTATCGAACCGTCATGTAACGCTTTTTTGACGTCTGCCGCATCAATTAACGCAAATACCGAATAAGTTCTCAAATAAATATTTGAGAGCCATTCGCTTTTAACAAAAATACGGGGCTTTTCGTCCCACTGCCACGAGCCAACACACTCAACGAATTGATGACGAGGTAAAGCTATGGCAATTTCGTGAAACCGATCATGTAGGTCCGCATACCAAGAAAGCTCAACATAATTGTTATTGATCGCCCTTGCGGTCGCACAGTTAACATAGCCTACGTGCTTATACTTGGCACCCCCAAAAAACCGAAGCATCAAATTCTCATAGTCGCCAAGGTAGATTTCATCAACAATGAAAATATCCCGGTTAAGCGGGATATCTTCAAAGCCATAATTGTCAAACATCTCGTGGCTAAACAAATGATGCTCTCTCTGATGAAATGCTAAAAGAGTCTACGACTGGGTGGCGGCCCGGAAGCCCGTCGATTCGAGCTGCGCGTTCGACCGCCGCAGGCGGCTGGGTACACGGCCAGACGAAGACTCCGTTCAGCCGACCGCTCAGCAATTCCCCTTCATTCCCGTTTGCACTCCGTCCGCCGCCTGCGGTCGGCGGAACACCTGAATTAAGCCGACCCGCGAAGCGGATTCGGCTTGAATGAATTTTTAAGGCGCAGGCAGGCAGACCCAGCCTGAGAACGTATCCATGTGCTTGGCACGCTGCCCCATGATGAAGTGACGGACTGCGATGATGTACTCATCTCTCTTGTTAGGTTCGAATCCGCTATCCGGAGCATAGTTGCCCTTGAGTCGATTACATACAGCGCATGCAATTACGACGTTCTCCTGCGTGTCAGCGCCGCCTTTCGCAAGTGGGACCAGGTGATCCTCCTCCGCAAGCATGAAGGAGTCAAAATCCGCGAGAAGGTCACGGCAACAGTAGACGCAGCGGTGCCTGGACTGTAAGAACGCTTTCTTGAAGTGCTTGGACATATCACTGCGCCCTAACTAGTGGGTATATTGCTCTGTATAGCTCGCCAGCGAATACAGTCTATCCGGATTTCCGCATCGGACCGGACGATGAGGCCATCTGCCTGCCTCCGAACACCTCCCCCTCCCCGACGGTTTTATTTCTAAACCTTTCCTTAGCCCTATCGTATTACCCATCCACCTGCAGGTAGGCCAACCGAGCTGACGCTCAAATCAGGGACGGACCTTGTCTGAGCCCTTCGACAAATCTCAAAACAGGCCTGGCGAGTTGATCCGCCCTTCCGCTACCAGTGTCAGCACGATTGAATGTGGCCGGCCTGGGTGAAAATGGTTTTGGGTCATTGTGCAAACAACTGTCGCGCTCTTCGAGCCGCACCATACAAGTAGGCCTCACCTGCCGAACCGAAACTCGACTGCATGAACAAACCAAGGGGAAGCAGTATCACAAAAAGCTCCCGATACCAAATCTGAAAGTCATAACAACAAATTTAATACCTAATCTCTATAGGCCGTAATATTTTGAAATAGCCTGAGCGAGTAGTGTGCCAGCGGCACCAATGCCAACCTTCCAGCTACCCTCTGCAGCCTTCATCATCATCTTTGCGATCCAAGCCGACACCCTTGGCCCGAATCCTTTATTGAGCGTGGGCTGCTCTCCTGATTCAAGTGCTGCTTTTAGCTCCTTTACATCATCTTCCTCGATTCCGTTTTCACGCAGCACGCGCTCTAATGAAGAAAAGTTTTTCATTTCAATATTGAACTCAATCGGAGAGTGGCTCGCAGAACCCACAAGGTTAACGTAACCGCCGTAAACGGTCATATTGAATATCTGCGAGACACGCGACGAGTCCATTACTGTCGATGGTTGCAAACTGGATTCTCCAGCGGTGGGCTCTTCCTTCCACACAGCCAGAGCGAAATCTAAAACGCGGTTTCGAACTGAGTTCAGAAGTTCAAAAAGATGGTGAGTGCTGAATTCCGCCCACGCCTGAATGCAGTTTTGATTTTGGTAGACCTTTTGACCAAGAACAAGGGCCAAGTCTCCAGTACTAACTTCCAATTTTCCCTGATCCTCATTTGTACTTAGCATTGCTTCAATGCTTGCAATGCTTTGCCTGCATTCGTAATGCTGGTAGCTCGCGCGTACTTTCTCAGGAAGAAATGATATGGAGATCGGCGCATTCCTCATG
>JBDTWG010000368.1:0-3859 GCA_040006855.1 Nitrospira sp. | reverse complement strand
ACACGTGTCGAAACATACAGAATCCTGTCAGAAGTGCGTTAGTCGAGACGACCCCAAAAAGTGTCGCAGCAAATCATGCCCTCATCATCACAACTGATTAAGAGTCCTGCCGACGACCTACCTGAGGACAATCATCAAGACCGATCAGCAGCAAAAGACCAGGATTCGTGATGGTCCACATGACCGTGGGTCACGATGTGTCAGGGTGTTTTGGCACCAGCTTGGCACCAAGTTCAAATATTTTAAGCCTTCGGACTGTTGGTCGGTGGGGATTCTTGAACATCCTGATGCACTGGAATGCGCCCCCCCCTGTGAGCTGAAATTGGTCTGGAAGTACGCTTCCACGTCTTGCCTGCTGGGTGCGTATTTAATCTCCAGCAAGTTAAGCATAAATTCGGCAACGGCATAGGCCTTGTTCAGGTCTGGCGTCTCGATGTGCGCAGTATCCAGCGTGATCATGACGTCGTATCGGTCTCCGTGCTTGCTCAGAGCCGCTCCATGTGAGAATCTGCTGGTCGTCCCTGCTAGAAGTTACACCTCCGACACCATATGAGAATGCCCTCTATTGCGTAGAATAAAAGGTGAACCATGAGATGGTGTAAGGGTCCATTCCCTACCGTACCATTCCTTACGTTCCCGTCGAACACACAACAACAGCATGAGCAATCATCTAATACGCTGTATCCAATTTGATTCTTTGGTGTATCACTTTGGATTCTTTTTTTTTGAGCTGCCCCGTCAAATATTGTGTTTCAGGAATAAATCACACCGTTTGGTTCTGGTATTCATTTTGCTTTACTCTCCATTCATTGTGAAAAGACAGGTAAACAAAAAACCCAATACCAGAGGAGAAGCTATGGCTGATCTTTCACATATTCGCTCGAAAGCCGATTTCATTGGCACCCTGAATCCCCGCGCCTGGGACGCGGTGAAGCCCCATATCCATTTCGTCTTCTCCAATGCCCATGTGGAGTTGATGGTCGCTGACGTGACCAAATCCGTCGCCTCCTCCATCACTGACAAGGAGCTTTCTCGGGAAGTGATGGATATCTCCAAGGCTATGGCCAAACAGGCGAGCGGTTCCATAGTTGCCTCTTGGGAGCCCGGTGATGAATTGTGTCCGCCCTGGCCTTGGCCTTTCCCCCACCCCTCGTCGGGGATCGAAAAGTTCGGTCCTCAGCCAGAACCCTGGCAGCCCGTCCTCGCAGCTGAGCAGGTTGAGCTCGCCCACATCCTCACTCGCCTCTCCGGCCAAACCACCAGTAAAGAGTTCAATGTGGCGTTGAAGGGTGCCGCCACGAAGCTCGCCAGAATCGCCGTCCCCACCATGCTCGACGAATTCGAACGCTGCGGCACTGTTCCGCGCAAACCCTTTCCACCACGGCACTGAGCCGCGCGCAAGTGTGTTATGGGAATTGCTCCTGATTACGATGGGGTGAACAACACGGTTACGGCAACCACGCCTTGAGCAAGTGGAATAAGTCGATGAGGGTCGTCATCTCAAAAAAATGGGGTCATGCCGATGATTAATTTACAGAAACATATGTCTTATATGGTGGCGTGTCACAGGGTTTCGTGAACTTCGTCGCCATTACCTTTGATGTACCGGTTTTATCTCGCGGCACCGGGATTGCCCTTTGCTAATCCAGTGGAAGTAGAAGCCTTGCAAACATATCCGTAAATCAAGCGAGCATTACACGCGCTGGTTAAAACAGCGCTACGCCAACCATCCGCAAGGAATATTGAGAAGGAGAACATGATGGCGACTCAGACCCCGATTGCATTCCTGCTCGTGAAGTTCCAGGGGAGCAACGTCGAACCAATGACCAAAGCCAAAGCCGAGCAGATGTTCAAAGCGACTGGCCGCGGAACCATGAACGTCGTCGACTGGTTCGACGATAACTCTCACGGTCACGTCGATATGACCGGCAATGAGGTATTCGGCTGGCTGACTCTGTCTCAGAAACAGAGCGATTACAAGGGAAGCGGAGCCAATCCGGCAGCTCGGCCGGATATCTTTACCTGGGCAAGGCAGGCGGCTACCGCGGCTGGGATAAACCTTTCTCCCTTTACGGCAGTTGTCGTGGTCACCAATGTCGAGGTCGACATGTTCGGCAGCGCCGGAAACGTGTGCTGCACGGCTGCCACCGCGGGCAAACAGTTCTGGGAGATGCAGGCTGCCCCGTCCGTGCTTTGCCAGGAGATAATCCACGGCCTCGGTGTGAATGAACATACGCGCCGTCATGGATCCGATGTCGACTACCAGGACCCTTACGACGTGATGAGCATGTTCAACGCCAATCCTGGACATCACCCGACCATCGTAAACTTCCCCGTCGGCCCCGGGACGAACGCGGCATTCATGAAACGGTGCACGTGGCTCGACACCTCGCGGGGCGTAGCGACTGCCGGACAGGTTGTGCTTCGACCGCTCCACCGTCGCGATCTTTCCGGACCGCTGTACTTGACGGTGGGTCCGTATTACGTCGAGTACCGCCCCTCTCGTCGATGGGACACTGGGTTTTCCAGCGTCGTCCTGGTGCACTACATCGCGAACCATACATCATACCTTGTCTCCGCGCTAAGCGCCGGTTCCGAGTTCAACTGGGGCAACCCGCTGTCGCCGTTTGGCTCCATCAAGGTTGACGCCATCGACGACGCAGCACAGACGGCGACGATCACGGCGCAAATACGCGGCCTCATCCCGGTTTGGATCGGCAGTGGCCAGATACCAGGGGCCGGGATGCATTGGTCGAGGGATGCCGCTGACCAGTTCGTCGCCGCCAACGTGGACGGCGGTAAGCATCAGGAGATCCTGATCGCCAATAACAGCAACGGCTATCTCGGCCTGCTCAAGTGGAACGGCTCGGCGCTCGCGCCGGTCTGGATCGGTAGCGGCCGGATCCAAGGGGCCGGGATGCACTGGTCGCGGGATGCCGCTGATCAATTCGTCTCCGCCGACGTGGACGGCGACGGTCATCAGGAAATTCTGATCGCCAACAATACGAACGGCTTTATCGGCGTTCTGAAGTTGGAACCATTGGTATGATCGGGGGCCAGTCCTGCAGTGCCGTCAACGGCTGCTGGCGCGGCCCAATCCCTTCCCCATCTGGATCAGAGCGACAGTAGAGATTAGCATTTTCAGGCGTCTGTTAGCCGCACGATGCTAATCGGGAGTAAGACAAGGACAAGTAATACTACGTATAACTGGCTTCGAAACTCTCGCAGCAAAGGATGATTTGGATGCGCTCACGCGTATTGAGACGCATGCGGATTTTGGGCGCCTCCTGGACCTATTCAAAGATTTCGACGAACTCGAAGGCGCAGATTACTGGCATATTGCAAAGGTCCGCGTTGCCGTCTTGCAGAAATTCGAAAAGATCGCACCTAAAACTAGGGAAACGGTCATTCGTGACTACATTTTTGACCACTTATGGCTGCTAGATACTTCATGGGAGCGGGCATCAACTGACAGGAGAATGGAGGAGAAATAAGTAGGCTCTTGACTGCACCTATTTGAAGAGAAAGCGAAGATGGTGAACTTTTCACTGAAATCGATGTCCTGTTATGCGGACAGGAATTGGCAGATCCGTATGTTATCCGGATCGGCCTAAACATTGTTAGGTGCTCGCAAACATGGCAACAACAAACAACCCAGCAGTACAAACCTATAGGAGATGAACATGGCTAAGCCTGTCCGACGCAACATCGCGCACCTCACCGACGCTGAACGCACAAAGTACATCAATGTTGTCGCCCAAGCCGACCAGCGGTTTTGGTCAGGTGGCGTGGTGAGCTACTGGGACTTCCAAGACTTGTCCCATCAAACCACACATGTGCATAACGGCCCAAAGTTTCT
>JBDTWG010000367.1:0-3870 GCA_040006855.1 Nitrospira sp. | reverse complement strand
TAGAATTGGGCCAACGGGCGTTTGCCGCCGCGATGTCTCCCAAGGAATTTTATGTGGTTCGCGGGGCCAATCACAATGATCTGCCGTCGATCGGAGGAAGAGCCTATTTCGCCAAGCTCTCTCATTTCATAAGTTCCGTTCTGAAGCGATGAAGTCCGGACCAACCCGTCGCACCTTCTGCGTTTTTTCTTTTCACAACCCGCTCGCTTGATAAGATGCGGTACGTACGGCGAGGTCACGTCTTCGACCTCGAGAACGCCCCGACAGGCTTCTATCATCTGGCGGGTGTCCGGCCATTCTGGTACAGTGCGTCCGTTTGCTGCAGGAGTGACCCTACGGCGGAATGCTGAGGGAGGACGAGGGACTCCCGAATAAGGAGGCATGGTGCATCGGACATCGGGAAGCGTGAGATGGTTGGTTGGAACGATATATGCTGTCGGTGTAGTGGTAACGATTGGATGTGCAGGCGGGCCCTCTCGCCCCGTGTTGATTTCCGGCACAGAGTCTGGCGCCCCTCCGGTGGCGGAGGCTCCAACGAGGCCGGCGGAGAAGCCGAAGGGCGGGACTGTCTCGTCAGCCTCTCAGAACGAGCCCAAGGCGACAACCAATCCCGTCGCGACGGAACCGGGAGACCAGCCTGCGGACGATCCATTTTTCGATCCCTTTGCGAAGAACGATGACCTGGAGGGGGGAGAAGAGTACGATCCCTGGGAACCGGTCAACACGAAGGTGTTCGAGTTCAATCGGCAGGTGGACCGGTGGGTTCTCAAGCCGGTTGCGCAGGGTTATAACGCCGTGGTGCCCAATCCGGTGCAGATCGGGATCAGCAATGTGTTCTACAACATTCGTTTTCCCTCGCGACTCATCAACAATCTGGCCCAAGGCAAGTTGGCGGGGGCCGGCACCGAGGTTGGTCGCTTTCTTTTGAACAGCACCTTCGGATTCGGTGGACTGGTCGATGTGGCTCGGGAGCTGAACATTACGACGCCGGAAGAAGATACTGGCCAGACCCTGGGCTATTATGGCGTGAAACCTGGCCCCTATCTCGTGGTACCGTTCCTTCCGCCGTTTACGTTGAGAGATTTTGTTGGGTACCTCGGTGATATCGCCCTCAACCCGATCAATTGGATGGTCTTTCCCATTATCGAAGTGAACGGCGTGCCATCACTGATCGCTCACCACAATCGGATGACCTCCACCATCGCGCAGACCAGCATGCGCGTAGGTGAGATTGTGAACGAGCGTTCGTTGAATTTGGAAAAGTTTCAGGGCGTGGAGGAAGCGACGTTGGATCTCTATACCGCCGTCAAGAATGCCTATCTCCAAAAGCGGCGGAATCAGATTCGCGAATAGCGAACGACGTCATCAGCTTGGGCGCTCGTCCCACCTTTGCGAACAGGGCCGCGCACTCGATCGAGTGCGCGCGGGCAGACGCGCACTTGGAGAGTTCAGACGCCTTTTTTCCCGCTCTGTGTTCCCCCACCGATCCGTTCTCCCACGCCTAGTCATTGACAAGACTTTCGATGGGGAGGATGCTTGCCCCAGTCTCGCGCGCAGTAGGCTTTCCCAGCCGGTAGGAGGACGTGATGAGCCAGCAGACGACGTGTGGGCAGATGGTTGTGTTTCGCGGGGAACATCAACGATCACAGGACTGCATCACGCGACGAGCATGAACGATTCTGGCTCTCCTGGGATTTTTTTCGGCTGCCTGACTGTTCCGGGTCAGGCGGCTGAACCCCGCGCAGCCTCGGCCACCGCGACGCTGAACATCCTGGCTGGAAGCGTGCAACACGTGCCGGCTGGCACCACCCCATCGAAAGCGGCGCCATGCCGGTGTCCTCGATATACTTATCCAGCACGCCGTCATACGCGAACACCACCTGAGTCATCGCCGCCATGTACTCGTTCAGCAACGCCACGAGGGTCGGTGGATCGAGGGAGTGGGAGAGAGTCGTGAACCCGCGCAGGTCGCAGAAGAAAACCGTCATGGTTCCTGTCTCGCCGCTGAGGTTCAACAGCTCGGGATCCCGAGCACCCATTGGCTTACCGTGGGCGAGAGGTAGCAGGTCATCACAGAGCGGACGAGTTTCTGCTGGGATGGCTCGAAGCCAATGCGATCGCTCGTCGTCGTGGCGGCGAAGGCGAGCAGCAGGCTGCCGGTTGGATAGGTCAGGTTGAGGAGGATCCGCGGTCGAAGGACAGACTGACCGCACGGAATACATGACGAGGAGGCCACACATGCGGGCCGACGACCGCTACCAGCCAGGCACTGAGCAGCGCAAATCCCAGGATCACGCTGATCGTCAGAGCCGGTGCAGCAGGGATCAAGTACCGTTGCGCCAGCAGCGTCTCCACCGCATTGTCGAGGACTTCGACGCCCCACATGCGGGTGGTGGCGGTGGTCGGGGTGGCGAACTCGTCCAATCCTCGGACGGTCAATCCCATCAGGACGATCCTGTCCTTCACGAGCACCGGATCGAACGCACTTCGGATGACCTCGTGAAAGGAGACGATCGTGAACGGTCCTTGTCCGCTTGGACTGGATGGAGGTCCGAGGTAATTGATAAGCATGCTGCCGGAGTCGAGGAGGGGGATCGCTCGTCCGGCCGCGAAATGAGATGGTCGGTTGCTGGTTCATCCAGGACGGTCGTCCGGCGGATGAACCGGGTCACGGTGGTGAGTGCAAGGGCGGGGAGTGTGGCGTCATCGGCTTGCAGCAATAGCGGCAGACTGCGGACGACCGTCGCGGTCGGACGCACGAAGACATCGAAGACTTGTGCGACGCCGGGCGGAGGCGCCGTTTCGCCATCGCGCCATGGGTCGGCAAGAGTTCCCGGTAGCTGCGCTGGTCGAGGCCGACAATGACCATGGCCAAAGCCTGTTCGCCGGTTCGGGAGGCCAGGAGGAAATCGGTGCTCCGAATCTGTGCGGTCGAGAACAATCCGGCGAGATGGGCCAGCGACAGCACGCCAACCTCGTGCTGATGAACAGTCGTCTGCGAAGATGCCTCGAGCGAAAGCGAGCCAGCATCGCCAGGATTGTAGGGGAGCGGGGAGAGGACGGTCAATCGGCCAGCGCGGGTGTGCGGCGTCAGCGGATCACACCCAGAGCCTTGCCGACCTTGGCGAAGGCGGTGACGGCTCGTTCGAGTTGCGCGCGGGTATGCCCGGCGGACAGCTGCAGGCGGATGCGGGCCTGTCCTTTCGGCACCACCGGGTAACTGAATCCCACCACATAGATACCTTCTTGCAACAGCAGCTCCGCCATCTGTGTCGCCAGCGTGGCCTCTCCGAGCATGACCGGCATGATGGGGTGAGTGCCCGGCACAAGCGTGAAGCCGAGGGCCGTGAGCTGACCGCGGAACCATCGAGCCTGCTCCGTCAACGTCTCGCGCAGGCGGTCGCCCTGCTCCACCAACGTCAGCGCTTTTAACGCGGCTGCGGCGATGACCGGCGGCAGGCTATTTGAAAAGAGATAGGGCCGCGAGCGTTGGCGCAACAACTCGATGAGCTCTTTTCGTCCGGTGGTAAATCCGCCCGTTGCGCCGCCGAGTGCTTTGCCCAGAGTGCTGGTGATCAGGTCGATCCGGTCGGCGACTCCGAAGTGGTCAGGTGTGCCGCGTCCACCGCTTCCCAGTACTCCCGTGGCGTGACTGTCATCCACGACGACCGCGGCATCGTACCGATCAGCCAATTCGACGATACGGTCAAGTTTCGCCAGATCGCCGTCCATCGAAAACACTCCATCGGTGACGATCATTCGGACCCGACTCGCTGCCGATTCGGCCAACCGTGCTTCCAGTTCTGTCATGTCGGCATGGGCATAACGCAGGCGAGCGGCTTTGCAGAGCCGGATGCCGTCGATCAGGCT